>NZ_JAKGAY010000003.1:0-174760 GCF_021532545.1 Halomonas sp. Cn5-12 | reverse complement strand
ACTGCGGCTCCAGAGCGACGACCCTGGCGATGGTCTTCAAGCTGCTTCAGAGCGCCCAGAAGCGCTGGAAGCGGATCAAGGGGTTCAACAAGCTGGAGCTGGTCGTGAACAACGTCCAGTTCAAGGACGGCGAACCCTTGACCGATCAGTCAGACAGGACTGCCGCCTGACCGGCCATACACAGAATTTGACAATAACTCGGACGGCTTTGCGGCGCACTTCAGGCGTTAACAGGTGCATGGCAGCCCCCATTTCAACGCCCAGCGCTTTTAATTCGTTAGAGCGCGCGACGATGCAACCATCGTTATTGGATAGTACTCCTACAGGACGACCTTCCAAGGACGGGTTGAAGACCCGCTCGCAAGAGACATAGAAATTGTAACTACGAATGATCCAATTATGGACATGACTTTAAACTGAGCATCACAGGGCTTTCACTATATGGCCCGTGTCCATGGCGAACGTCGATATAAAGCCCTCTTCATACACTTTTTTGTCCATGCCATTGATGGATTGGTATTTCGTACCCCAAAAACGTAGCCCTCTATTGCGGTCTAAAGGCACTGCCTGTTAGAACCATCAATTGACAGCTACGAGTAAAATAAAATGTCCGGGCCTAAACAAAAGCGGACATTCGTAGCGCCTCTTCACTTGCAGCATTCAACGCCTTTGGAGGAGAAAGCTTTTCAAACATGGTGTGCCAGCAGGCCCCGTACTTCAGCACCATCGAGCCAATACTTACCGATCTGTAGCCGGGGTACGCGGAAGCCAAAGTTCCCTTCAGAAAGGAAATCACTAACCATCTGGGCACCGTCCACGCCATTGCCATGTGCAACGCGGCTGAACTGGTGGCTGGATTGATGACGGATGTGTCCATTCCCAGCAATGGCAAGTGGATTCTGCAGGCGATGACGGTGAATTATCTGGCCAAGGCCAGAACAGATCTGCGTGCTATTGCAGAGGGAGACGGTATTGATTGGGAAACGGCAGGTGAAAAAGTGGTGCCGGTTTCAGTGATTGATGAGGATGGGCAGACGATATTTACTGTCCGGATCACGATGAATGTGAAGCTCGCCTAGTGGTTGACCAAGTAATAGATTGAGCGGCGGTGGTGGTGGCATGAATTGTCATGCCACCTCTCCAAAGGCCCTGCGCCAGTCACGAGGGCTCACGTGGTGACGTTGCTTGAAATGCTGCCGGAATGACGCTGCTGTGTGGAAGCCGATTCTTTCCGAGATGGCTTCCACAGACAGTGACGTGGTTTCCAGTAGTTCCCGTCCTCGTCGAAGCCTTTCACTCACTAGCCACTCCACAACCGTCATGCCAGTGGCTTTCTGAAAGTGACGGGTGAAGGTGCGCCGGCTCATGGCGGTACGGGCAGCCAGTTCATCGATGGTGTTGGCTTTGTCCAGATGTTCCCGCAAGTAATCCAGTAGACGATTCATGTGCGCATCCTGGGTGGAAATCGCGATCGGCTGCTCGATGAACTGGGCCTGACCACCTTCCCGGTGCGGAGGGACCACCATCAGACGGGCAAGGGTATTAGCGGTCCTGGCACCGTAATACTCCCGCACCAGAAACAGGCAGCAATCGAGCCCAGCCGCCGTACCAGCGGAGGTAACCAGCCGGTCGTCTTCCACATAGAGAGCGTTGGTATCCAGGTTTACCTGCGGAAACCGTTTGAGGAAGTCCTGCTCCGCCAACCAGTGGGTTGAGGCCCGTTTGTTATCCAGCAAACCCGCGTAGGCCAGGGCATAGGTGCCGTAACAAAGGCCCACCACATGGGCACCGCGCTTATGGCAGCGGGCAAGGGCTTCAGACAATTCAGGGGGTGGTGCTTCGTTCAGATCGTGCCAGCCGGGCACTACCGCAATATCAACTTTGTCCAGTAGTTCCAGCCCGCCATCCGGCTGCACGGTCATGGCCCGCTCGGATGCCAGGGGTTTGCCGTCCGGCGTGATAATCAGCAACTCGAACAAGGGGCCTTCAGGCAGGGCAATGCTGAACACCATGTAGGGCACGGAGAAATGGAAGAGGCTGAATTGCGGGTGAAGGACAAGCCCGACTTTGGGTAGTGCCACGATGTCACTCCTGAGGTTTATTAGGTCTGATGATAACTGCTTGGCCCGATTTTTTCGATGATTGTCTTTCAGGTCAATATTGGCGGTGATCAGATCTCCGTAGACTTATTCCATCAACGAACACTCTGGTAGAGGACAAATACCATGTTGATCAAAACCTTCGCTGGCGCACTGGTGCTGGCTTCGACTGTTTTTGCTGGCGCCACTTTCGCGGAGTCTGGCGCTCAGAAGTCCAGTCATCAGATACAGCAGATCCGTAATGCCACTATAAAGATCACCTACGGGGAGACTACGTTTCTGATCGACCCAATGCTGGCTGATCAAGGTGCCTATCCGGGCTTCGAAAACACCTACCGTAGCGAATTGCGCAATCCTCTGGTTGGGCTGCCCATGGCCGTAGAGGATGTGGTCGAGGGCACGGATGCGGTGATTGTGACCCACACCCACCTGGACCACTGGGACGATGCCGCCCAGAAACAATTGCCAAAGGACATTCCCCTGTTCGTTCAGAATACAGCCGACGCCGAGATCATTCGTTCACAAGGTTTCAAGGATGTACGCATTCTGGACGATGTAGCTGAGTTTCGGGGCGTGACGCTCCATAAAACGGGCGGGCAGCACGGCTCCGATACCCTCTATGCCGTTCCCGAACTGTCCAAGGCGCTCGGTGAAGTAATGGGTGTGGTTTTTGAAGCCGAGGGGCGAGAAACCACGTACGTGGTCGGCGATACCGTGTGGCGTGATGAGGTGGTGCAGTCGCTGGAGCGCTTCCAGCCGGATGTTGTTGTACTGAATGCCGGCGCTGCGGAGTTTAACGGCTTTGAGGGCGACCCGATCATCATGGGCAAAGAAGATACCCTTCGCGTTCACCGCGCTTTGCCGGACGCGGACATTGTCGCCGTGCACATGGACGCCGTGAACCATATGACCCTGAGCCGCGAGGAGTTGGCGGAGTTCGTTCAGCACGAGGGGATTGATGAGCAGGTTTTGATCCCGGCGGATGGTGAGAGTCTTTCTTTCTGACCAGAGCACACCTGAAATAAATGACCAAATGAGGAACAGTCTAATGAGCAAGCGAGCCGTTATTGTTGTCGATATACAGAATGAGTACTTTGCCTCCGGCAAGCTGCCGCTGGTGAACATTGAACAGGCAGCCGCCAAGGCTGCACAGGTGATAGAGTCAGCGCGTCAGAACAAAGACCTGCTGGTGCATATTCACCACGAGTTCCCGGACCCCAACGCGCCTGTATTCACACCGGGTTCAGATGGCATCAACATCCACGAGTCCGTGGCACCGAAAGGTGAGGAGCCGGTCATTCTCAAGAACTATCCCAACTCATTCCTGAAGACCAACCTGAAAGAACTGCTGGATACCAACGACATTGAGGAAGTAGTAGTGATTGGCGCCATGAGCCATATGTGCATTGAGGCTACCAGCCGTGCGGCCTCGGACTTCGGTTACAAGGTCACGGTGCTGGAAGATGCCTGCGCCACGATGGATCTGGAGTTCAACGGTGTGAAGGTGCCTGCGGCACAGGTTCATGCCACGGCTATGGCGGCTCTTGGGTTTGCCTATGCGAGTGTCCAGTCCACCCGGGATTACCTGTGAGGATCCTGCTCTTCGTATCTGTCGGGTGGTTGCTCCCGTAAACTGAACGCCGACCGGCTAGAAGCATTTCTAGCCGGTCGTTTCAATGGTATCGTTCGACGCGGATTCATCGCTAACTCGCTTAGAACGGATACTGAATGCCTTCTTCCATCACGCTGATCCACTGGTTGATAGAGTGAACCCATCTATATTGGCGGGCCCTTAAAAACGACCGCTGTTGTTGAGTGCAGAGGTTCCCGTGTTTGAGGCCACCGTTTTGATATCGCTTCCTACAACGGAATCTAACTTGTGGAGTGCATAAGCATTGGCCGCGAGCCAAGGCTCTCCGTCATCGAAGAATATGTGTGGCACCTTTGGCACTGGCTTTGAGCGACTGACCGGAACCCAAGAAATCTCCTGAGAACCCTTGTCGGTATCGAGAGCCATAGGCGTAATACTGACTCTTTCGAGCATCGCCATACTGAAGTCCTTGATTGATCGATTGCCTGAGTCAGCCAGCTATTGTGGCTTCCCTAAACCCAATCCGGCTTGCAGCCAGAAATGCCACATCCAGAGTCTTAAAAGTTCGCGGACTTACTCTTTGAGAGTCGAGCGCTTCACAGCCGCCACCCTTTCGCGAAAATTGCAGGCACCAGCCTTCAACCAGGGGCGCTCTGGTGACCATTACTGACTTCAGCTTTCCGCAATCAAACAGCAACCGAATGTCCGCCTCTTGCATTTTCCCTATTTCGCCTCATCACTTTTCTGGTTTTGAATATTCCCGAGAGACGCCAACAGGCCCCGAATAGATCGAAGACCTAATCGCACCTCTCTATCGGTTCTGAGGTTTGCCTTAAGGTTGGGGAGATCACAGGGCTTTGGGAGCTGAACCCCAAGAACTCGGGCTACGTTTAAGGGATAGGGTTTCCTGTTACCTGGCAGGTCTTTGATAGCTTTTATAAGCCGTGACTCACCGAATCGCTGTAAAAGGTACAGCCACTCTCTTTACCCTCTTTCATTGGTAATCAGAGCGGACATTCTTCCTCCCAGGGGCGGGCCTGGGGGTCCTCTGGCCGTGAGCGGCTAGCCCACTTCCTTGTCTATTTCTGGAAAGAAACTTAGGGCAGGCTTATTCCAATGTCAATAGTTATCACAGTATTTTGTATTCGTCATACACTAGCATTCGTATGTAAAATTGTTGCAATCGATCAGGGCCATCATTGCAGCGTTGCCCCTGGAAAGCTGTGAAGCACATGGGTCACGACGCCCCAGACGTGCGACTCACGACCATCTAGGGGAATGGGAGGGTAAGCAGGATTACTTGCCCGTAGATAAGTCCTCTGCCCTACTCGCTCAAGGCGCTTTACTGTGAGCTCACCATCAACACAAATGACGATAATGCGACCTGGTAAGGCTTCGAGGCTGCGATCCACCACCAGCAAATCCCCATGGTGAATCCCGTCACCAATCATGGAGTCTCCTTCAGAACGTACGAAATACGTTGCAGCAGGTCGCTTCACCACATAGCGGTGAAGATCAAGATCGGTATCTAAGTGGTCATCTGCGGGCGATGGAAAACCTGCGCGCACGGCACAGGTATAGAGCGGTAAGGGCTCCGACACTGTCAAAGCGCCTGCTTGTCCTAGTAATGTCACTGATAACGTCATGGGCACCTCCATTGATAGCTGTATATAAAAACAGTATCTGTAAAGTACTCAATTAACGCAATACCACATCGGCGTATCCCAACTAATTTCAGACCTATATCACTCCTATGCATCCACCCCACTGGAACCTTTTCCGCTGCATAGGAGCTTCAATATGTCCCTACCCTGTAAGCGTTGTGCATCTACGCGCCTGCTGAACCTGGATACAGCCCAACGCGTGAGCGTGGTGGGCAGCACCTTGATCGGCGGTGCTATTGGTGCATGGCGAGCGACAGCCATCACAGGCCCACTGCCGCTAACTGTGACTCGCTTTCCGCTAGCAAAATTGCCTGCCGCCATGATGGGTGCCGTGGCCGGTGGTCAAACCGGCTCGCGCATCGCCACTTCATTGTTTGAACAATGGCTGCCAGTTGGCAGCGGGACACCGTGGTTATGCTTGTCTTGCGGCTGCACCTACCGCGACGCCTACCCGCCTTTAGCACCTAACGCTTAACCTATCGTTGTTCGCCCTGTGTGGGGCGAATGATCCGCCTATTCACTTTCGCGCGCTGGCCTTTGGTCAGCGCTTTTTTTATGTCTGGAGAATGACTCATGGCACATCTCGTTGAACACATGGCTTACGTTGGCGACACCCCTTGGCATGGCCTGGGGCAACAGTTGTCTCGTCATCAACCGCTAGAGGTCTGGCAGCAACAGGCCGGTATGAACTGGCATATCGAAGAAGCGCCGGTGCGCTTTATTGCCGAAGGGGCTAGTCACCTTGGCAGCATTCACTCGTTCCCTGAGCAGAAGGTGCTCTACCGCTCAGATACCAAAGCACCGCTCTCGGTGGTGTCGCAGCGCTATAAGGTGGTGCAGCCCGAAGAGATTTTGGAGTTTTACCGTGATCTGACTGAGTACGCCGGGTATGAGCTAGAAACCGCTGGCGTACTGAAAGGCGGACGTAAGTTCTGGGCGTTAGCCCGTAGCGGCTTAAGCACGTCGCTCAAAGGTCAGGATGAGGTCAATGACTACCTGCTGTTGGCCACTTCCTGCGATGGCACCCTTGCCACCATGGCAACACCCACCACGGTACGGGTGGTGTGCAACAACACGCTGCAAATTGCCGTCGATGGGACGTCGCAAGCGGTGAAGGTGCCGCATCGTTCAGAGTTTGATCCGCGTGCCGTGAAGCGTCAGCTGGGTATTTCGGTGTCTCAGTGGAATGACTTCATGTACCGGATGAAAACCCTAGCGGAGCGTAAAATCACTCGGCAGGAAGCGCAGCAGTATCTTCAGTCGGTGATTTGTGGGGCCGAGAAGCCGCTGGACGATCCCTCCAAACTGCCCAACTACCGAGCGCTGATTAAGGTGCAGAAACTCTATCACGGCGAAGGTCGGGGGTCTCACTTGGTGACGGCCAAAGACACGGCTTGGGGATTGCTCAATGCGGTCACGGAATACGTTGATCACGACAAGCGCGCACGCAGTAACGATACCCGTATAGACTCAGCCTGGTTTGGTCAGGGGGCACAGCTCAAGCAAGAGGCTTTGGATGCCGCCCTACAACTGGTGTCTTAACTATCCATACGCCCATTCCCACCAGCGATTCACCTAATGATCATCCTAACCCTCACGGCATAGACGCCCAGCCCCTGAAAAGGCTGGGCGTTTTGCTGTGGGGCTTATGCCGAGAGGTACCCGCATGAGCTTTATTTCCGACGCCATTGAAATGGCGCTCACTCGAATCACCAAACAACTGCTAGAACACGACGCCCATAACGCAACGTCGCTGGTGTGCGCCCAGGGCGAGTTCTATCGCGCGGAGATACGCCTGGAGCGTATCGATCCCGCTGACATTGCGCGTCACTTACCTGACGTTCCTGCGCTCGTTAATGACGCACCCCATGAACAGGGCTGACCAGCCCGCATTTCCCTCTTCACGTAAAAGGAGGTGCCCTATGGCACAGCGTACTCATGTAGTAAATGCGTCTCCCCAAAAAGGCTCAGTACCTTCCATTCAAGCAGACGCCAACGTTCAGCATTCCCCAAGCTCAGCGGCGCTAGAAGCGCATCCTACGGCTGATAGCACGGCGATTATTCAGGTGATCGAGCGCGCGGCGCTTAACCCTGACGTCGATATCGACAAGATGGAGCGCCTACTGCAAATGCAGGAGCGCGTGATGGACCGCCAGGCCATGATGGCCTACAGCGCTGCTATGGCAGCGATGCAGACAGAGTTGCCCAGCATTGAAGAGCGTGGGCAAACCAACAACGGTTGCTATGCCACGCTGGAGGATATCGTCGATACCGTTCGCCCCATCCTACAAAAACACGGCTTCGCGGTGAGCTTCCGTATTCAGACCCAGGAACGCGGTATCCAAGTAACGGGCGTGCTGATGCACAAGGACGGCCACCGGGAAGAGACCAGCATGCTCCTACCTGCGGACATGAGCGGTAACAAAAATGCCGTCCAGGCCTTTGGATCGTCCACCAGTTATGGCAAGCGCTATGTGCTGTGCGCCTTGCTCAACATCACCACACGCGGGCAAGACGATAACGGCCAGACCAGCACACGAGCAGCTGTAAAGAGGGTTACGGCCTTTCAGGCGGGGCAGATTCAGCGTTTGATCAGCCAGTGCCCAGCCACCACACAAGAGTGGTTCAGCGGCAAATACGGCGCTGCGGTTCAGGTGCCTCAGGCGGACTTCGACAAACTCCGCGCATCCCTCACCAAACGAGCCGTGAAATAGCGGCTCAGCCCGACCACTCATCTCATCGCCTACAGGAAGCTTGTATGCAGATACTCACCATGCCACAAGGCTCGCCAGAGTGGCTGGCGGCGCGTCTTGGGCGCGTCACTATGTCGGAACTCAAGGCATTGCTGGTGAATGGCAAAGGCCCCGGCGGGTTGGGGACTGGAGCCATTACCTACATGCACCAGTTGATCGGCGAGCGCATGACCGGTGAGCTGGCCGAGCCGTTTCAAGGCAATGCCCACACCAAGCGGGGACAGGAGCTAGAGAGCGTCGCCCGCTCGCTGTATCGCGATATCACCGGCGCACCGAAGCCTAGAGAAGTGGGCCTGATCCTCAACCACGACGTGGGCTATTCACCGGATAGCTTGATTGGGACAAACGGCCTGCTGGAGATCAAAACCAAGCTGCCTAAGTTCCAAATTGAGGTGCTGCTCAGCGGGGAAATACCCGACGAACACGTGCCTCAATGCCAAGGTGGGCTATGGGTTAGCGAACGGGAATGGATCGACTTTGTGAGCTACTGGCCCGGAATGCCGCTGTTTGTGAAACGCGCTTACCGAGACGAGGCTTTGATCGGCACGATTGCCAAGCGGGTTGACGCGTTCCATGAAGAGATGGAACGGCGTATCAGCCAAGTGATGGCGGCGTGACTTGCCTACTGAACCACAATACACATCCACTATTAACGACATAGATGCCGGGGCCACCACCCCGGCATCTTTATTTTTTGGAGGTCATCATGCCCCATAGCAAACTCAAAGCCGGTGAAGTGGCGGGCACTTACTTAGTCACGTCACCAGTCACAGAAACCGACATCATTACCATGGCCAAGCGGTTCGCACGCCGCAAGCTCGCCAAAGGCCGCAAGATCTCACAGCCCTCGCAAGCGTTTGAGCACCTGCAGCTCCTGCTTCAGGACTATGAGTACGAGGTGTTCAGCGTGCTGTTCCTCGATAGCCAACACCGTGTCATCCGCTTTGAAGAGCTGTTTCGCGGCACTATTGATTCAGCCAGCGTGTACCCAAGAGAAGTTTTGAAAGCGGCACTCGCTTACAACGCCGCTGCAGTCATCCTCGTTCATAACCACCCTAGTGGCGATCCTGAGCCTAGTGATGCGGATCGGCGTATTACCGAGCGCTTAAAGGAAGCGCTTGGCTTGATGGATATTCGGGTGATTGATCATGTGGTGGTGGGTAGTGATGGGTGTAAGTCATTTGCGGAAATGGGGTATTTGTAAACATCTGCTTGAATGAAATAGAGCTGCCTCACTGGGCAGCTCCTGAAATGATGCAATCTTTTTTTTGGTTAAGACGGCAAACGGCCAGAAGCTGCCTTTTAGTACTCTCTGATATAACGCCGCATTCTGCGCCTTGTCGCTGCATTATTTTTTTATGCCTTCTTAGCTGACATATTGCGCAAATCATGTGCTTTGCCACTCTTCTGGAACCAGCGCCGGAGGCTTTGTCCAAGGCTCTTCGACCAACGATTCTTGAAACCATTGGTCACGAAGGTTCGCGTGCTCGGTGATGATCAGTTGGAAACCGGGGACTTCCTCCTGAGTGAACTTTAGCAATAGTTCAAACAGTCGGCGCACTGCATCTAGGTCGGCGTCGGCCTCTGTCTTCTGTATTGATCCATCGGCGTCGTTATAGACCTGCTCAGATGGAAAATAGACCTGAGTAGGCTGATCGATCAGCAGGAATCGAGGTATTGGCCGGTTATTCTTTGCGGCGAAAAGATGTAGCGCAAGCAGTGCCGATAGGTGGTAGGCCAAATGATTTTCGCCGCCTCCAGTCCGCGCCATCGGAACCGGGCGTTCTGGGCGATCGAAAATTATAGTCAACTGTGGCAGGTTTAACCGAGCGGGGTAAGGACTGAACTCGGCGTTGAACTTTTGTATATAACGTGACAGATTTACGGAGATAGTGTTGAGAATCGAGGCTAAGCGCTCGTTGCTGTCATCCGCGCCAATCTGGTCTTCAAGCTGCTTAACCTTGTTGTCAAGACGACGATTCTGTGCTTCCAACCGAGCAAGTTCTGCGTTCGGCAGAAGCGTCTCTAGGAACAGGCTGATGCGACCAACCACGCGTGCTGCCGCATTATTACGAGAGCCCATTTGAGATATGACCTCGTTAGCCGAGATCGCCGCAGATAGCTCTGTTTCCTTCTGCTTTATGGCGCCCGCTATCTCGTCCACTTTGCTCGTCAGTTCGGAAAGGTAGGATTCGAGCTTTGGACGCTGGCCGGTAGCGATGCGCAATTCGCTGTCAAGCGACTTTAACTCGCCGAGCAAGGCCGCCGCGATTGGAGACTCCATCGCTAGGTTTCGTTCGCTGAACGGCCATTGCCATTCACCGTTGTCTGGGTTTTTCGGCAAAGCCTTGATCGACGCCAGTCGATCCAATTGCTCGGCTGCCTCATTCTCGTAGCCACCCGCCCGCTTGGCAAACTGTCGTGCCGCGTCGATCCTCGATTGAGTGTCGCGTCGATCCTGACGCAACTGGCTTAGATCTTCTTCCAAGAGCGAAATCCGGCTGCCGTCGTCGTCGGGTACCATTTCGGGCTTCCACGCCAGCGCAGACCTCAGCGCCTCGATGATCCCGCTTCCATTCGTGCTCTCCCCGCCTCTAATGACACCGACGCTTCTGGCTTCCGAATAGAGGCCAATGGCCTGCTCGTGCGATGTGTCGATAGCGTTGCTCGCCTGTTCCAACTGCTTGCTGTTAATCCTAAGGTCCCGCTGGGCTGTGCGTAGACGAGATTCCAGTTCATAGCGGTCGCCGGAAGAGACGCCGAGCAGGATCGGCAGAGTGTCGCGGATTGCCTGAGGCTGGTACGGCTCGTTCTGGCGATAGAAAAGCTGATCCTTGTTGGCTATCAGCCCTTGCTTCTGGAACAGATAGTAGAACGTGTGCTTGACGTTCGCGTCGTAACTGTCGCGGCTGTGTTCAAGCGCGACATCTGTGCGGTTCTCGCGAATACCGAGTAAACGCGACAGCAATTCCACAACGCTATCGTCATCAACGTTGGCCACCAAATCCTTGAACGCAGGCGTCTGTAACTGAGTACCACGTCGGAGCATCGCCATGCTGCAACTGGCTCCTACGCTAGGTGGGCTCGGCTTAGCCACTAGAACCTGCTCTTTCTCGAACTGATAGACCACGGCGAACCATGCCACTTTGTCGCGAATTACGCCTTCGGGAACATTGAATGAGGAGCGGCCCATGCAATACTCAATGATCTCGGAGAGTGCGGACTTGCCGGTAGATGAGCGTCCGGTGATGACATTGAGCCCTTCGACCCTAAACCGGAGATCCCGGCGTTGACCGTCGTGGCTGTAGATATGGATAGAGCTAATCTTCATGGACGAATCCCAAAAGTCGTGTAAACGGTCACCGGATCGGCAATGCGTGCGAATTCCCGTCCCAAGATCCGTGCTACTTTCTGGCAAGAAACGGTCTCGTCAGTTCCCCGGACGGTCTTGCGCACTTTGTTGGGCACGGTCTGAATGCGACCGTCATCCCCAACTACGATGCACCCCCGTTCCATGAGCAAACCGAAACCCTCGAAGACATAAGGCAACATCTGCGTCACTCGGTCAGCGAACCCCAGTGTAATCTGCTGGTTCTTTTCCGTGATCTTGAGGAGATAACTACGCGGACTGTCTGCAAGGACTTCTCGCGAATCCTTGTGTAGGCACAATGGCAGTACCAGCAGAGAAAGGGAGAAAGGCATCCCGCGAGTATCTTGTTCCTCGTAACTAGAGAGGGCACGGTACAGTACCAAACCGCAGAAGGCTGGGTTGAACAGATTCCGAATCTCGACAGGGCGCAGGTTCCATTGCTTCATGAGGCCACTCCGAGTACTTTGCTAAGACGATCAAGAAATCCGGGGTGCCAGTAGACCCTAGGCTTGGGCGTGGCATCGGCCAAAATATGGAAGCTTCCGCGGAGGACATAAGGCTCAGTAACCCGGGCGCGGATGCGTAAGGATTCGAGCTTTCCTGTCTCGAACTCCGCCCAGTTATAGAGGGTCGCGCCGGCTTCACGAAGCGCGTTCTCGGCGCTATCGTCTGCCAACTTTTCGAAGACGACATCCTTGTAGCGATTCCACTCGTCAGCAAGACGATCTTCGTATTCCTCGACTTCTCCTGACACCAGCAGGTTCTCGCGTGCCCAAGCGGATCGCTGCTCAAACGCGCGATAGTAATCTAGGACAGCGCTTCTGATCCGGCTGGAGGAGAGGCCGATCTCGCGGAGTTGCGCCACGAACAAGCGAGGATCTTCCTCAATATCAATCTCGCCTGCGTGCTGTTTTCCCCGAAAGGTGATGGGAAGGTTGTCCGCTTTATATTCCTCGGCAAAGTTGGAGAGCTTGTCCGATACCTCGTAACCGAAAATTCCTTCCGGCCGTGCGTGTGTCAACTGCTTTATCACGGCGTCAGTCCACCAACCTTCCAGTCGCTCGAAAACGAACTCGCGGTGCTCGCGCCGGATGCTTCGCATGTGCTTATCCCTGATGATCGACGGGATATCATCGATACGTGGGCTGCCGTCAAGGATCAGAATACGTTCGAGAAAATCCTGCTTCTCTGGCTCACTCAGCTCGTTGAACGACACAGCGATCGGCGCGATGAGTTGCGACCTTGAATTAGCGAGCGAGGCATTTGCCAGTTCAGTTAGTGTCACCAAATCGCTTGAACGAACGGGCTGGTCAGGGAGAAGACGTTCGAGAAACGAGCCGGCACTGACGGTACCCGTAGTAAACAGGAAGAACTGCAAGTTTGATGCGGAACTTCCATCACGTTTGTACCGTTCCAGCCAGATGTTCACCGACTTCCAAAAGTCCGTGGAAAGATCGGCCAGCCTGTCTCCGACCGCCTTGTGCTTGAGTGATGCTAGGGATTTTCCGCCATCACAGTCGATGAAATCGAGGTCATCGTCTTTTTCCAAGAAGACGGCGGTGTCCTCCGGCAATTGCAATAAACGGAGCAGGGCGAGACGTGCCTGGTAGATATATCCCAAGCCTTGTTCGCTGGCTGAATATTTGTCGGTTTTTGTAATCGTCATTGGCTCAACCGATACCTAATTATATTTTCAAGGGTCGCAGTCTACCCAGCGTCAATGTTGACGACCATCCCTTCTGATGGGCTTGATCCATACACCACTTAATGCGATTACTCTCTCCGGCATAACAGTGATTAGGGCTCCCCTCGCTACGTTTAAATCCGGTAGTCATAAACTAAAGGGCTGGGGAATCTACGCTATTGGAACAATTCAGGCTGTGGCTTAAAATCATTGCCTGAGCTCCTGAAAGTGGCTGTCTCGACTGGTTTGCCTAGCAGCATGAAGTCGGGAATATCAAGTGGTGGTAACGTCTTCAACACACCCGCCGCGTCATCTTTGAGTTTCTCCCGCAACTCCATTAGAAGCCTACCAAGTACGTTTTGCCCTACTAATATATCGCCAGACTCGTCTGCCAGCTTGGCTCCCCAAAAATCATCCTTGCGTGATTGCTCTACGATCGGCTTATCACAAGTCGCAAGCAGCAGTCGACCAAACTCCTCATAGTTCTGCGCGAGCTTAACGCGCAGGCACCAGCGCATGACCTTGTGTCTGACCTCGTACCAATCCGGCCTTGAGTCTTTTCGATGCGGCTTGCTCTTCATCTTGGCGGTCATCGGGCTGCGCTGCCGGATGATTTCCCGTTGGACTTCCGGCATGTGAGGGAAGCGACAGGCTTGATACAGGGCCTCCGAGGTTAAGATGCGAATGCCGTTGATCTGCAAGGGGTAGCCCGACGCCATGTTGGATAGGCCACCAAAAGTCTCCTTCGTCCTGTAGACAACGACAACCTCGCTGCGGACGTAGGTCCGCAAGAGGCTTTTCTCATGTTGAGTTAGACTAGAACCTGAAGGCATCGAAGATATTCCTCGCGGAGGAATAGCCCTCACGCTGTAGTAGCGGGTACCAGTGCAGGGCCCCCGAGATCGCCTCTGGATCTCCCCACCACATTGCAAGTGGACAATTGTTCGGGCAATTCCGGTAAGTGACGATCATCGAGCCAAAACCCACGCCAAACGGGCTGAATCCGAGAGGGCGCATGGACTGTTTTGG
This sequence comes from Halomonas sp. Cn5-12, assembly GCF_021532545.1. Lineage (NCBI taxonomy): Bacteria > Pseudomonadati > Pseudomonadota > Gammaproteobacteria > Oceanospirillales > Halomonadaceae > Halomonas > Halomonas sp. Cn5-12. The sequence continues at coordinate 160,570 of NZ_JAKGAY010000003.1, read as the reverse complement.
GTTCTCGCTCTTTGCCCTGATCTTCGCCCCTGCAATAAGGAACTCACTCTCCAAGACTTGACGGCCCGCTTCAGATGAGAATGGTTTGATAGCTGCTGCGCTTGGCTGTCGAGGCTCGAAGGGGAACTTCGTAGGTAAAGCCATGTAGTTCTGAAGCTCAGCCTCCTCAGGGATCACCGTGGGCCAAAGCACTCCTGAACTGTTCTTGTACCACTTGCGGTTCTCAATCTCTAGGGCGCGCCAATACTTGATGGCGATCTTCTTACCCGACTGTTCGACTACGCTCTTAAGCCTTCTATCGACTAGGTACGACCCTCCTGAGTGAAGAGCAGCAACGATGACATGAACCGTAGCCGACTGCGGCGCGTCATTGACTATCCACGGCTCAAGGTCATTGCCTATGCGGTTGCCGCTGAACATCACGTCGTCAATGTAAATAAAGTCACCTCCGTCCTCTCCACAGTCGTCCAGGTCGAGGCCACATTCCTCTTCGAGGCACTTCGAGAAGAGCCTCAGCATCTCTTTCTGGCTCTGACCATTTTGTTGGATGCTCAAGAAGTTTGTAGACGACCAATACGTGGTAGGGTCGTCGGCACCAGCCAACTTCGCGTTGGTCACGAGGCCGCGGAGGAAGTCCTTCACGTTCTTTCGCGTGAAGAAGGTCTGCTTGATAACATGCTCAAACTCTCGCAGGAAGGGCAACTGCTGGGCGGGCGTGAACTGTTGAAGCCAGCGGTCAACGTGCTCCGGTGTCGGCTCGGCAAGGTCCCTTTTTCGATAGGTCCTGATCTCGTTCGCTACGGAGGCGAGCAGGTCATCACGTTCGCTCATCTAGTATTCCCCTGCCAATTGACAAATCTTAAATTTTCTTTGTATTTATACCCAAGATCGACACAATAATAGGCGCCACATGTGTATGTAGTAGACATACACCCTAACAGTGATTATAAAACCCTCTGCATATCTTCAATGAACCCTGCAGCACATTCATTCAGGTTATACAGCCTTTAATTCACGACCTATCCCTATGAATTTAAAATAAATTAAATATAAATAGTAATAATAACATAGATTGTCGTGGCGCCTGCATAACACGGCTGAATCAGTTTGCCGCTTTCGGCGTAAAGTCCGCTTTGGGTCGCTCTCAGCCATAAGGGATCTTTCAAATCTTTATGGTGAACGACCGCTCTAGGCTGCAATCGCACCGACATTGCGCAAACGGGGCACAGCAATATCTCATCGAATTCACACTCTTCAGCCAGATACTCCAATCCCCCTTCAATTTGAACAACTTGCGTTTCATCACCAGGGTACTGTCTCCGGCGTCAGCGGTATGTCAAAGTAAAGGCCTCCGTCCTGGAGTGATGTGCACAGGATGCCACCTTCAGCGACCATGTCGTCCGCAATGTCTCCTATGACCTCAAAAACACCTTGGTCTCGCCATGTGCCGTACTGGGCCGCTATTGTGTTGCAGGCTTCATACAATCTGTGGAAATAGGCTTTAAACCAATGGCCATCAAGTGCTGCGTCGAAGTTCGGCCTTTTGTATAACTCTAAGCCGTGTCCGGCTAGATTTCCGAGATAATAAGCAGCGTATTTCAGCAAGTTGCCGTAGGCTCGACAAGCTTCACAGTAAACCTTTTCCACGTCGCCGTGTAAACGATAAGCTTTAATTGATTCGTTGGCTTCCTGACGCGCTGTGCCCATGTGTTTGATCAGCGTTTCTTCATAGCCTTCGGTAGGATCTTCGCCGAAGCCAGCGCTAAGACGCGTTGCTGCATACTCATCCCAGCACGCTAGGATCACATCGCTGCGGGCCCTGTCTCGTATGTCCCTGAAGCATTTACGCAAAAGTACGCCTGGAATGGCAGCTTCAAACTTGCCGGTAATCTCGACGTGTGCACACTCGTGGGCCACGATGTGCAGCGCTGACTGGAAATCAGGGTGGGTGTCATCCAGAAGTGGCCACAGGTACTGGGCATTGAAGACGATATGGCTTTTAAGCATCCCATCGCGAAGCACTGATGGCGTCATCGCGACGCCAACAACAGCCCCTTCCGACGGTGTGAGGGTGTGACTGCTTTCGTAGCCGCGATCTAGCTCAGCCAGTGCTTGAGCGTAATCCTCGGCAACCGTCACGCCGTCCAGCTCGGATAGATTAAACACACGGCTGAACTGGCGAACTACCTGCCCAATCTGCGTTGCGATCATGCGCGCCTCGTCCTCACTAGGAAAAGCTCCCCTGGCGGTAATGGCAAATTGTTCAGGCACAGTGGTCGAGGCCTGGTTGGTCTCTGTATTGTCAGTCGACTCTGCCACCTTGATGATTTCTCGGCTCTCAAAAGTTTGGGTGTGGGACAGGCTTGGATCCATGGCCAGTTATAGTTGGATCTGCATTGGGACATCATTATTGGCAGACTGCTTGCTACCGATCAGCTTTGTGGTTCCCAGAAGGGACTACCATCAACAACTTGCTGCAAAACACTCATGAACCAATGACACTCTAACGGCAGTAATGGTTCGAGCCATGACTGTAAACTAACCTTAGCACATGACAAGCGTGAACTGAGCCATTCTTTGACATTCAGCTGTTGGTGGATCATGCCATTAACGTTCCAACTAAAATTTCTTTTACACCTTGGAATAACGGCAAGCTGGTTGGGCAGAAGTCGCCTCTGCGCCTTAGGGATATCTGGGCCATACGTGTGCGCCTACAGCTTCCCAAAAAGACGAGAGACCTTGCCCTCTTCAATTTAGCCATCGATAGCAAATTACGAGGCTACGACCTCGTCAATTTACGAGTACGAGATATAGCCCATGGTGCGTGCATATCATCACGAGTCATCGTAATGCAGAAAAAAACGCATCGACCTGTCCAGTTCGAAATAACCGAGCAAACCCGCATGCTGATATACCGTCGAACGAAAAATTTAAGGGCAGTGCAACTGCTCCTGGGTCACACAAAGCTGGAAAGCACCGTCAGGTATCTAGGGATAGAGGTCGATGATGCGTTGGAAATGGCAGAACAGACTGAAGTTTAATAAGGACAAACGACTGCCTATCCTGGGCCGTCGTTGTTCGCCCAAAAGCGGTCGTTGGGTGTCTAGGAAACTAGGGGCGATTAACTGATCTAAACGGCGAACCACGTGGCCCTATCAAATGTCGATAATTGCCCAACCTGCCTGCTGCAGTGCTGTCCTCCTCTTGGTCTCGGCCTTACCCTCACCCAACGAGCTTTTTCGCATGGCCAGACAAAGCATATGAGTCGGCCTGGTCATCGCCACGTACATGAGCATCATGCTCTTCTTCGCCGCCTCGTTCGGACGCTTCGCAGCTGAGGCTTTGCCTTCAAGCCACGGCAAGAGCTTGTTGACGAAGTGAGTGCGGTTGTACGTTTCCAGAATCAGGGTGGCAGCATGCGTTTTACCCTTCTCGGCGTGAATCGAAGACAACCGGATGTTCACGTTCTCAGAACCGGTCTCAAACCTGTACGTGTTGAGCAGCGCACCACCGTTGTCACCTGGGTCTTCTACCAGAGGGGCAGTTGACCAAGCGAGATAGGCTTTAGCATCCGCTGCTGCCAGCAGTTGATCAGAAAAGACCAAATTTGCAGCAAGATCCATTAAGCCTGAAGCAACCACTGCATCCCATTCCGCCTGGGTAATATCAGCGGGGCTAAACAACAGCCGTTCGAGCCATTCACGATATGCAGCGGCCACTCCAGGACGCCCGGCAAGATGCTGTTCGACGCATTGATGACTGCGAGACCTCGCCACAATCGCGTCACGGGGAAACGCCAGGCGCACAAGGGTCAACAAGCAGGACGCAATCAGTTCCACGCCTAGAGCCGCAGTTGCATCCCTAGCAACATAGCGACGAGCGATGTGCATACCCTCTGAAAACGTACGCGGCTTGAACGAAGGCTTATTAACCTCTGACTGATACGGAGCCCAGTAATGCTCAACCGCTTTGGGGTAGTGCTCTGGATTGTCATTCTCCAGTCGATGTACCGCTCCAATCGCATAGATACCTGATGTCCGGACATCTGCAGGTAAGTGCTGGATCAGCAGCTGCCCATAGGCATCTAGGACATTACTCACGTCGTCATCAGGGAAGACGATGATGGTGTTGGGAGCAGGCTGGTTTGCACCACTCTGCCGTAATCCTACCAGGCCGCCAGTGATTGGCAGGTAGGCAAAGGGATTGGCGATGGACGCGATCGACTGATTGAAGCGGAAGCTACTAGCGATTTCCATGGTGCTCGATTGATCAGGGAACGGCTCTGGTAGCTCCACCTTCACATCGAAGATTTCCTGGTTGGGATCCCCAACCCTGATGACACAAACATCTGGATCCTGACGCGGGAAAACCTTGCTCAAGATGTTGGCCTGCTCGTACCGCGTATCTTGCATCTCATCGACCAAAACGCAGGGAAAGCGCAATCGCAAAGCGCTCGCTACCTCAGGTTCCTTAACCAGCAGCGCATCAGCCAAAACGAACACTTCATCGAAGCAAAAATGCCCTGTCTTGGCTGCATGAGCCATCGCTTTGCAGGCATTTTTGTAGGTGTCCGTATGAGCCCCGAATTTCAGACTCAAACCGGTTAGCGGGTTGTCGAAATCGACAGTTCTTAAGCGCAAACTTTCCACTTTGATAAACGCCGATTCGAACGCTTTCTTCATGCCCGCGTATTCCCTGGGTTTCAGTGCTTTCCGGCGGGCGGCATGTGTGAGTTCATCGTCGATGGCCGTGAGGGTAATGCCTTCCGATCGAAGCCATGGTGAAGCAAGGAATCGCCCAGTGAAGCCATGGATAGTGTCGATGCAATGTGGGTAGCGAAGCAGACGTTGCCCAATCTCCGAGCCTCCCAAGCGATGTTCAATTTCCTCCCGCGCTGCGTTGGTATGTGAAAGGACACAGATACCCTGAGTTCGACTCTTCCAATGGCGAGCGAGGATCGCCAGTTTGGCCACCACTAATGTGGTCTTGCCGCTGCCAGGGCAAGCGGAGACGTCCAGTGAGCTCATGGACTTCAGGAAGCTGCGCCTAGGCTCGTCTAATGCCTCCAATTTCATGAGATTGGTGACCCACTCCACATCGTCGTCGGTTATCGGATCAATGAGCTGGGTCAGGTTCATTCCTCGTTCTCTTCAACAGCTGCTGAAGTGCAGGCTACAGTGCCCGTGGCAACCGACGTGACCGTAGACCCCATCGGCGGTACTGCTGAGCCACTGGTGGCGTATTCGATCGCGTGATTCACAGACTTTGATAGCGAGTCACGCAGAGTTGTCGCATCCAGCGTCTTAGCCTCGAAACGGTCTTCTATCAGGTCGATCAGATGCTGGGCAGTAATGGTTTTGGAGGCCTTCTTGACCAGCTTGTAGACAGCCGAACACCTGGCCTCCTTGGTGGAGTGGGCTGCCTCAATCGCCTTGAATGCGGTTTCAGCCTCAACCAAAAGAGCTGCTCTAGTCACCTTCCCCTGATCAACCTTTTCCTCGTTGATCGCTAGGTAAGCTGCCGCGTGCACCTCAGGCGCAAGACCGGAAAAGGCCAGGTCATATTCGAGTGTCCAGTGGTCTGCTACGAAGGTTCGAACGCACTGTCCGTCGCTCACCATCCGCTTCTGACGATGCTCAGCCATACCGGCTTCTTGCTCTGCAATATTCGCGCCGAAATCACGCACAGTCTTCCAGCGGCGGCTAGTACTGCTCCACTTGGGATCAGTCGGCCCCGTTACCAATTCGTGAATCTCAGGCGCGCAGTCAGGCATGACATCCATATCGGTAATACACGCCGTAGGAATGGAGATCTCACCCTTGCTCGTATCTCGACGCTGCATGATCTTGGAGTAGCGCCGCAACCCTACGCCGCCCACATTGATCACCGACACACCATGTTTGGTCAGGTCTTTTCCAAGCATACGCGCAAGGGCTGGCAGAAGGATCGCTTCAGCATCGCCCTCCACCACCAACAGCCCTTTGGCGAAGAACAATCCTGCTTTCGTGACATCAAGGAATCGACTCAGGAACCGATAGTCATCGGCGCCCAAGCAGGTCTGATCTTCAGCCAGGGAGAACGCGTGCCCTTGATGCATGAGCACAAGATTCTGGATCGGAATCTTTGAGCTTAAATTCGGGCTGTGTGTGGTCAGAACCACCTGTACCGGTCTCAAACCATCCTCAGGTTTCGCGGCCTTCTCAAGAAACTCCATAAGCTGCAGTTGCCGCTGCGGGTGCAGGTGAGCTTCAGGCTCTTCAATCAATAGCAGCGGCAAGCCGTCCGGCTCTTTTCCAAGCAGGAGGAGCTCGCAGGCCATAAATAGTACGTTGTTCGAGCCCAGTCCATACACGCCCCGAGATTCCCTCGAAGCGTGATTAAGCAGTCCGAGCTCTAGGCGCTCAAGGATCTGTTTCAGCCTCGCATCCTCGGTACCCCCCTCGCCGAAACTGATACGGCTTGTCAGGGGCCGTCCCGCAAGAGAAAGCGGGGCCAGGTAGTTTTGGTTGATAGCATGTTCAGCGCTGACGATAGCGGTGTGCTTGTTCACCAGATACCGCATGTAGTCGCCCATACCAGCAATGCTCAACGCTTCTGCATCAACGGGGCTAGCAGGCGGGGTGGCGGTATCGAAAGCGTTTCCGACATCGATGTTTGGGAAGCTGCTCAAAACCTGAGAGAGCCGAGAATTGCGGCCTGGCGACATCTCGCGCTCCGCATCACGTAATGGTTTCAAGTAAGCAGTGGCGAGCAGAAGACGGGCCCCTGCATCCAGGGACGGTCCTTCCCCGTTCTCTCCGGAACGCACTGAAATATCCACCCATCTGCGGGTGAGCGTTGAGCCTTGGACGCGCGTGGCTGACCAATGAATGTGCAGCCGACCCACGCTGTTCTTGTAAGTAACATACTCAGCGAACGCACCCAGTTCGGCCTTACTCAAACCATCTAATGTGCACCTCAGCGTAATAGTGCTGGCCTGAGCTCCGCTGTTATCGATATGGAAATCTTCTAGTTGCAGCTTCTGGTATTCAGCATCACGGGTTTGCAGTACATACCGGATCGCATCGATGACTGCCGTTTTACCTGCATCATTTTCTCCAACCAGCGCGGTGACACCTGGGTTGAAGGCGACCTCCAAGCCATGGTTGGCCTGGCCAAACTGGCGGAAATTTTCTATTTTCAAAATAGATAGGTACACAGCGACGCTCCCTGTTACTCATGACGAGGCAGGGACGCCTATCTTGGCCATTTCTGCCAACCCAGTGCTGATCCCTGATGACTGGTAGATTTATGACATGATCTATCGGGCGAAACCAATATCTTAGGATGACTGTCTGCTCCTGGCCGTTAGCCGCCCTCCACCAACTTCCGCTTTGGGTCGTTATCAGCCAATAGCGATCACTCATAATTCTTAAGATGACAGTATCTGAATGAAAAGCGGCTGTCACCTCTCACGAGCGTGCACGCATGAAGCTTTTACTGAATTATGGTTCGAAGGTTAGTAACAAAGAATCAGCAATAAGGGAGTCAGCGTCCAAAACAGTTCAGTTCTGCTCAATGAGAGCCAAAACCAAAGTATGGGCTGGGGTATGGGCTGACTGAATCACAGACACAAAAAAGCCGCTGAAATCAGCGGCTTATTCGTAATGCTTGGCGGAGGGACAGGGATTCGAACCCTGGATAGGCTATTAACCTATGCCGGTTTTCAAGACACCGAAACCATACCCCGCCTGAATATAAGCAACTGATATTTATATAGTTATCTGCTGGGTGCAACGTGAATTTGCTATATCAACGGCGCATAACGTGCTGTTGCTCACGTCAGCAACGGTGACGCGCTCACAATCCCTTCACAGAGCTTTCAGGCATGGCTGCATGCCTGAGCGTTCTTCCTGCTTCGCAATCCCCGATCTACTCCCGCACTGCTATCCTGATTCAAAACGAACAGGAGCCACCCATGGAAACCCCCGCCGACTACTTCAACCGAAAGCTCACCGATGAAGAGCTGGTTGCCAAACTGCGCAAATTGCCCGCCAACCGCGCTTGCCGAGAGGCTGCGGACAGAATTGAAGAGCTGGCTGGACTAAAACGCCCCGCCCCATCGAGTGATGAACCAGTATAAGTATGCGGCCCTGCAGTGGCGCAAGTCTTTGGAGCGCCGGGGTTGGCACAACATCCGAAAAGGCGTGCCGATCAAGAAGGTCGTGGAGTTTCACATCATTTACCGCGGCGAGCTGCATAGTGGTCGCTGTAAAGTCTTGCACCTTAGTTCGCAAGACACCTACGACCCGGGGACGCTGGCCTACTTGTTTCGTCGCACTGACTTGATCACCGAGGGCGTTTGGCGATTGCCCCGCGATCAGAATGCAGAGCTAGGCTGGGTTGTTCGAGATTTTGACTTGGGCGGTTAGTACAAAGCGCCAAACGTACTGATAGAAACGTTATAGCTTCGCTTACCTGATCACATCAATCAGCATTGCAAGGCCCTCGCAGTAAATAGCCTGCAGATGTACCCTCTATGAAAAGCTACTGGAGCCTGCAATGGAATTAGGCAATTTACTTGGCATCGCAGTAACGCTTTTGATGCTCGGTGGGCTAGTGATGACCCAGTTAAACGGCGGCCTTGGTATGTGGCTGGCCGTTAGCTGGGTTGGCATCCCTGCCTTTTTTCTGGTGGCTGGCCTACTGGTCAACCACCACTCCCTCCTGTTTGGCTTGGCTATCGCCATGGGCATCTATGCATTTAGGCGTCGTTAGCCAGTCGCTGTTGCTCTACCTCCCTTCCCAGCACTTCCACAATGCGGTTTCGCACCGTGCGTAGGCGCTCAAGCTCGCGACGCTTATAGTCCGGGTCCATCTCTGCACTTTGGCGCACTTGATCCATCCGCTTGTTAATGTCGGATAGGTCGCCGCGCGCATCCTGCAGCTGCTTGCGCAAGCGGAGCAAGTCTCCCTTGTTCTGGGCAAGTTCCCTCGCCTCCTCTATTGCCCCCATCTCTTCCATTTTTCGCAAGTCTGAATAAACCCGATCAGCTTCTTGCAGGCCTTGATAGAAAACATCCATGTAACGCGTCGAATAAGCCGGCGTCTCTAAGTCACGATAGAAGCGACGGATAGGCCGTGATTCCGTCCAGCGGCTACTGGGTGCCTGCTGGCCATTGGCGCGCCGCCAGAACGTATCCGACATGCCTGCCGCATAGCCGCCAACGCTTCCCAAGTAACCATTCACTAGGTAGTCGATCTGCAGCGGTGAGAGTGCCAGCATACTGTCATTGCCAATAACGTTCTCAAGGCTGCCTGACAACCAGCGCGCTGGCATGGTGGTGCTAGACCGGAAACGCAAGCTAGGCGAAAGCTGCTGGTCCCAATAGGGTTCAATCGGCCGATCACGGAACGGATCACGGTTGGCATAGATATCCAATAACGGCGCTGCCGCCTGCGGTACCGGACTAAAGCTGAACGTTTGGCTGATCATGTGCCATAGCCGTTCTTTAAACAGGTCGCCACCTGCCGTGTCGTCAATAAACTGCTGCGTGACGCGCTCGGCCATGGTGGAAATGGCACCTACTTCAAACGGCTTCGGAATGAAATAAACGTCATCACCGTTGCGAATGTACCAATAGGTATCCTTCTGCCATTCCGGCAATGCCTGGTACTCCTCGTCATCGTTGTTGTGCATCAACAGGCCGATAGACGCCACCATCAACGCACCGGTCACAATAGAGAAACGCTTGGCTCGCACCTTGTCCGAATCGCTACCTTTGCCAAAGGCGGTTAGTAGTGTTGGTTTAAAGCCATCGCGGTACAACTTATCGAGGCCCTGAATGCGTGCGTTTAAGAACGGCACGGTATCAATGAGAAACCGCGTCATAAACCAACTGCCGTGGTTCGAGAAGTCCATTAGGTCGCGCGCCTGAAAGGCGGCGTATAGCTTCCCTTTATCAAGATTGGCTTGGTACACCTTGGCACGGTTCACGTTTTCAGCAAACTCGGTGGCTTCATTCCAGCGACGCCACAGGAACTTGCCCGCTTGCAGTGCGGCACCCGGGTCGTTGATTACCTTGGCACGGCGCAGGTTTCGGTTTAGCTGGGCTTTGAGCTCGTCGCTCCGATCTCCGTAGAGGTGACCGAAGTTAAAGGAGCCGCCGCTGGCAATCATTTGCGCACGGTTTCGCTTGTTGGCGTAGTAACCTGCGCCACGCACAGCATTCCATAGGGGGTTCATGCCCGCCGGTGTTACCGCCGCCGACTGCAGAGAGTCGCGGATGGTATTCGCCGCCACGAACTCAGGCGTGACCGTGACCATGTTAGTCAGCAAACGCTTAAACCAGCGCATGGCTTTCAAGCCCGAGCTATCCATTACTGCCTTCATGCCCGCGTCTGTCATGTTCACCAGCGCTTTGTACACTAGGTCATCGCTGATCTCGTAAAACACTTGCTTGCCATCGCGCAGAATGAACGTCGACGATTTAGGATCACGGTTTGACTCGGCCACCTCGCCTGCAATGCCTACTGCTACTGCGTTTTCGATGGCCTGCGTGGCCGCTTGGTTTTTCAGAGAGGCCGAGAGCAGATGGTGGTAGTTCATCAACGTGTTTTCCAGCAGGTCGCCAATGCGCATATCCGCACCTTTAAGGCGCTGGTAGGCACGCTGCCGCGTCAGACCTGCCGTGGAAGCTGGCCCCTGTACATCGTGCGTGTTCTCATCCAGCACTCGGTAGAACGGGACGTAAAACTCTTCCGCCCAAATTTCGCGCTGGTCACGGGTCAACGACTCCCACTCCTGCATGATGTTGTTGTACTGCTGGTCTGGCGTGTTCAGCGCATCCGGCTGCAATGTGTCGTTGACGTAGGTGTCTAGCCACTGCTCAAGCTCTTGGCGCGCCTGCGCATATATAGCCTGAGCGTTGTCGAGCATGTCGCCATCGGCATCATTGCGCATGGAGACATCGGCACGCTTTAGCTTATTCACCAGCGCTTCCGGAGCGCCGTACTGGCGAGCGATCACGAGCGCGGCCTCTGGCTCGCTCATCGCTTTGCGCAGCAAGCCAGACTGCTCGGCAATGCTCAGCACGTCGTCACGAATTGCCTGGAATTGCTCAAACACGCGCGGGTAAAGCGTGCGGCGAGCCTCGCCGTTTTTAGCGCGACCGTTATTCAGCTCCATCAAACCGCGAATATGACGCTCTTCAAAATAGTTTTCACGGCCTTGCTCCCGCAGCTTTTCAGCACGGTTACCGGCGATCCAGCCCATAAAGCGGCTTACCTCGGCGGCATCGCCCAGCTGGGCCAGCACTTCGTGCAAGCTGTTTTTCTCGCCCTCCTGCAGCTCGATGACTTTCTGCTCAGGGTCGAGACGGATGCGGCCGCTATGAATCAGCGTATGCAACGCGCCCTGCGCTGCCGGTGCCATGCGCGCCAGGATCCAGCTGGAGGAGGCAGTGCTGCTCTCGATGAAGTCGCGTCCCAGCGCTTTCTCGTCCAGCTCCTTTAGGGCTGCGTATTTGTCCACTAGGCCGGCGCGCATTTTCACCGCAGCGCGATCCCCGATATCGCGCACCTTGGCCATGGCAGAACCGGTCACCCCCAGGGGCCCGATCATGTCGAGAGCCTCGGCTTGGTCGGCGTCGAGGTCGCTGAACTCGTCGGAGACACGGCTGGTATCTGTGCGGCGGCGCATGGCAAAGGTCATGTTGTCGGCTTGGCCGTCGTCGGCCTCGGCCTGCTGACGGCGCAGGTAGTCGCGCGACCTCTCGCCAAGCTCCAGCACGTCGGTAGTGGTCCAGGGGATCGCAGGGAGCAAGTGGCGCAGCAGCTCCTTCATCTTTGCCACGGCGCGCTGCCATGCGGCAGGCCGATGCCCATTTTCGATCAGGTGCGCCACCATCTCTTCGGCGATGGTGACATGGTGGTCAGGGTTGCTGGTGTCGAGGAAGGGGTAATCACGCAGCACTTCGTCCCGCGCCTCGCGCCCAATGCGGCTGTGCGGAAGGCGGCGATACAGCTGCCGCATCACCGGCTCGAGCTCTGCGCCCAATACGCCACGGATGCCCTTGTGGCCCACCGCCTCATGGATGGCAGTACGCACCGCCTCGCCAACGCTGTCGTTGTTCTCGGCGATGATGTACAGGCGGTTGCCTTCATAGAAGCCACGCACATCAAGCGGATTGACTCCGTTTAGGGCCATTTTCAGCAGCGACATAGGCGGTAGCTGAGTGGTGTTTTCTACCACTTCGAAATCGCCTAGTTGCTCACTCATGCTCTCAAGCGCTGTCACCACATCTTCGGCGGTCGGTGGCGCTTCTGGGCGGTCGGACTGAGGGGTTACAGAGTAGCGCTGATCGTTGGCGTTTTCGCTTGCGGCCTCAATAAACGCCTGCCGCTGCGCTTCGCTTTCAAACTGAAAGCCAGGGATTGCACCGTCGCGTTTATAGCTGGACCAGTAGCCGCCGTTTGCTTTAGCTATGTCACGCAGTGCGTTAAAGGCGTTGCGCTCCACGCGGCCATTCATCTTGGCAACAAACAGCTCAATGCCTTTTTTGGCGTGGGTTGTTTGCGCTGTCTCAAAGCTAGCGCCTTGGCCTGACAAGTTTGCTGCCGCCGTGTCTACTTGCGCTACGGTTGGCGGCTCGGGACGATTGCGACCAATATCAACGCCTTCAATGCGATCAAACAGGTCGTTGATAGAGTCGGCATTACTTAGATCGATGAGGCGGCTAGGCGCACCCGCTTCGTTGTCTGCGCGCTTATCCAGAATGACGATGCGCGTGGCTACTTTGGTCGCTGCACGCTCAAACGTTGAGGTTGGTAGTTTAATATCAGCGACCATGCTGACGCCTTCCGTTTCCTCAAACCACTTGTCAAAGCGCTTATCGGCAGCAGGCCCCGTAGGGATCAACGCCACCACACGGCCGCCTTGGCGCAGGTGTGTCTTGAACGCGCGGTCCAGGTGTGCAATCGCCGTTGAGCCACCAAGCCCAAACGGCGGATTCATTACAATGCTGTCGTACTTGTTGGATTTCGCCAGGTCTTCAAACGTCGTCTCATAGACCTTGGCATCCCCCGCGGCTAGGCGAAGGCGAGACGCCAGCTCATAGGACGGCTCAACTAGGTGCGTCTGCGCTGTTTCGGGAATCCAGCGCGCAATCGCGCCATGGCCTGCGCTCGGTTCCAGAACATCATCACCGGCACGAATACCGGCCCACTCCACCATCTTGAGCCCCACCGGTTCAGGCGTCGCAAAGTAGTCCTTGCCTTCGCGGGATTTATTGCGAGCATTGCGCTTCTGCTGACCGTAGTAGAACGACCTAGCGCGGTCGAAGTCGGTCATTTCTGCAGCGGTGCGATCAAGCTCTTTACCGCCAACTCCTTCACCTTCCATGCCCGCTGGGTAATTATCCGCGTCTTGATACGCTTCGATAATGTTGTCTTTCAGCGCGCGCGCCAGATTGCCCATGGCTAGGTTTTCAGCAGTGCCTGCCCGCTCGGCGAGCTTACTGGCCACCATCGAGCGTTCCATTGATAGCCCGGTACTCATTAGGCGCTGTATCGCGTTGGATTGAACGCCCACACGGTAAATACGGCCTTCGGTTTGAATCTGCGCGGTCGGCTTCACCGGCAGGCCAAGGTTGATAAGTACGCGTTGATGCTTGCCGCTGGTGTCGTGCAGGGAAATACCCGCGCTACCGGCGTCGGTCTGCACGGCGATTATGTCAATGCCGCTATTGTCACGGTTGAAGCGCTCGACGTTTTTCGCGCGTTCGCCTTTGCTGACGGTGCCGTTAAACTCCACCATGCGTTCGCCAAAAGCCTTATTGAGCGCATCACGCGGCGACTGCAAGCCGGTCAGGTCAAGGTTGTATAGATCCGGGCGTTCGGCTTCCAGGCGCTTAAAAATGTTTGAGTCGCCTTCTCCCGCCATTGGCCGGAAGGGGTGGAAGCCGCCACCCTTGTTGTAGTCGTGAAAAACCACGACCTTGCGACCTTGCTTGAGGTGCTGCTGGATATAAGGAACGGCGTGCTTGGCTTTGATCGATTCCAGCAAATACGCGCGGTTCAGGTAGTTGAAGCGCTTGCTGATACGCTCGGAAAGCTCGTCCCACACGGACGCTTCGGCTTGCGCTTGCTCATCGCCTTCGCGGCCTTGCTCGCGGGCAGCGCGTGCGCGCTCCTGAATCCACTCAAGCCCTTCATCGATACGCGTGCCAATGCCGTCGGCCACCAGCTGGAAGCGGCGGTCGTAATCCTGGTCAACCTCCAGCATCCGGGCACGCATGGCGCCGTCTTTCTTGAGCTTTTCGTTGAACTCGCGCTCCAGTGGCGCAACGTCAACTTCCGGCCCCGGCGTGTTGAGCTTGTTGTAGCGCATCCGGTAGCCGAAGTTCTGCATGAAGAAACGCTCGCGCGCGTCGCCCTGGTTATAGCTGGGCGTGCCGTCGGTGCGCGTCTGGCCTTCGTCATAATCGAACAGGTAGCCGTTAGCCCACTCTACTGATTTGCGATAGGCAAACGGTGTCGCTGATAAGAAGGCAGTCCGCGTGCCGCGCGCTTCCCACTTACTCGCCTGGGTTTGTTCAATGTCTTTAGCTAGCTGGTCAAGCTCGTCGGCTACCTGCTTTCGCTCCTCAGACAGCCGCGTCTCTCTATTGGCATCCTCACCTCGTCCACTATCAAGGGACTGTACGCGAGCGGCCTCTGCCTGCGATCTCAGTGTTTCTAGCCGTTCAACCAGGTCAGGCCGCTGCATTTCAGCTAAGCGCCGCGCCGAGCCAGGGTAGCCAGTGAGTGCGCGAAGCGTAGAAAGCGCTCCGGTTTCCTGGAACTCGTCACGCTGTAGCAGGTTGTGGGCTTCGTCGGCAATGATTAAATCCCACTCGCGCTCAGCCAGGCTATTGTTCTGCCTCATGTTGGCGTAAGTGGTGATAACAGAGCCCTCACCGCCATTGTCGCGGGTGTCACGCAGCTGCTTAATGCTTAGATCGACATTCTCGCCGGCGGCCATCCAGTCGCGCGCAATCTTGTCACTAGGCACCACAATCAAGATATTGGGGCGGCCCATTAGTGCGTGACGCTTGGCAACGCCTAAGCCTGAGTAAGTCTTGCCGGTGCCGGTGCCGTTAGCGAATAAAACGCCACGCCCGTTAGCTTCAAAAAAGCGGCGCTCAGCAAAAGCAACATCTTCTTGCTGAACCTTGAGAAGCTGCGGCAAGGTTTCGGCAATACTATCCAGTGACGCGGGTACCACATCATCTTGAGCAATCGCTGCGGGTGCAGCCTTACTTACCGCATCGACAGTCTTTTGAGCATGTCGTGTAACTGTTCGGCTTGCTCGGGCGTCAGTCGGTGCTCCTCCGTCATCACCATCACGGCTTCGTCCGCTGTCGTCACGTCCGGTAGGCTCGCGCGCAACGTCATACTCCCCGTCTCCTCGATGTACGCGGTTATCGCTTCTTGTTCGGCCAGTACCGGCGCTATCTTCTGATACGCCAGGGCGACCGGGTCGGGAACGCCGCTCACTTCCAGCGCCTGGGCTTGGCTCTCCATCGCTTCGTTGAGCTCGTCCTGATCCATCGCGAACAGCTTCTCTGCCCACGTCGTTTTCAGCGGCTGAGACTCCAGTATCTGGTTCAGTACGCTGGCCGGTACTTGATACATCGGCGTCGCCCTCGTTGGTTAGTGTATTCAGCGCCTCACGCACCGCGCCGGGATCATCCATTCCGGTCACATCGAGGCCGCTATCTTCCATCATATCGCGGCCACCATTGTACCAAGCACGCAGGTAAGGACGTATTTGCTCTACGTTGGTACCGAGATCACGCGCCATGGTGCGCGCAAAGTCGGTAAAGCGCCGCGCACCGGCTTCTAGGTGGAAAGCTGCCAGCTCGGTACCTAAAGACAGCATTTCGGGGTCGATGCCGCTATTTAACTGCCCTAATTTCGCCCGCAAGCGTGCACGAATCTCTTCGGCTCGGTCGCGGCTAACCAGTGTATTGGTATCGCCCCAGGCGCTATCTTGTGATTGCGCTTCGCTGTCAGGCTCAGGCTGGCTCACCACCTGAGCAAGGGTTGCATTCGCGTTTCGATAAGCCCCCAGCCACTCCCCCTGACTAATAACGGTGGAGCTACCGCTTTCCGTATTAGTGATATCCAGGCTGCCATCTTTTCCTATGGCGTTGACCCTGTAGCCGTTTCCAGTGCGTGCGTATCCGGCATCGCGATTCATCGTGATCATATCGCCAGGCACGGCGCCGCCGAAGGCTTCGCTTGCTCGCTGCTGACGTGGGTTTAGCTTAGGAGGCTTGCGCGGCTTACTTGCTCTGGATGTGACCGCAGGAGCCTCAGCAGGCGGCTGTGCTGGCTGTGCGCCGAAAATATCACTTTGCCCACGCGAGGCGGCAATATCAGCGGTGCGGTTGCTGCCGCTTAGCACAAAGTCTTCAGCATCGCGGTCTGCTTGGGCGCGCTGCGCTTCTTGGTTGCGCTGGTTGGCTTCGGCCTGTTCAGCCTGTTGGACTTGCTGCTCGCGTTGCGCAAGGCTTTCTTCTGTTTGCATTTCCAACAGAGGAGTGGTGTTTTCGCTGTCGTTGACTCGTCCCTGTAGAGGGGCATCATCATCGTTACGTCTCGCTTTTATGCTTTCAACGACCTTCTGCACCGTGAGGTTTTGGTAGCTCTCTCGCTGCTGGCGATATAACTCTGGATTAACCTTCCTGCTGCGAGCGGCAGGCAACTGCATGGCGAAATCAGTGGATTGCATGGTATTAAAAAAGGCTTCAACTGCCATGCTTAATGCCTGGTCGTCTACCAGAGCACTTCGAAGCCCTTTTTCACTAGTCAACTTGTCAGCCAGCTGATCGGCCAGCTCATCCGTTGAATACAGCCGCTCATCACTTGGGGGATTGCTGGCTTCAGCATTTTCTCCAGGCACTGAATTGAGGTCTGGTGCCACAAAACCCCATCCACCCTCTACCTCAACGGGCTGGGCGTTGGGCGTATCACGGAAGCGCTTGGATAGCTCGACGGCTTTGCGCGTCTGAAACGGCTTGCCGTCGGTCTTTAGCGTTACCGCTGGCTCTGCTTGCGCTCCTGCTCCAGGGCGTGGGCGTTGTTCTCCTGCACGCGCTGTTCGTGCGTCGTTGACTGCAGGTACTGGTTCACTTCTTCCAGCGTCTTGCCCTGCTTGATCAGCCTGTCCGCTGCTAGGTGCTGGTGTACGTCCTTCGCTCGTTGCTGGGCTGTTTGAGCCATTTAGTAGTGCCTCTTTAAGTTCTCGCGTCACGCTGGCCAGTGTTTCGCCATCCTTCACACGGCGCGCGGCGTCATTGATCTGCTGGTTAATTTCCGGCGTGGTTGTCGCCCGCTCAAGTAGCGCAATAGCGTCTGCCGAGGTTTCCTGCAGGGCGTTGTTGCGGTCTTTGGCGATGCGGTTGCCTGCCTGCTCAGCCGTTTGGGCGTTATCATTCAGCGTAGCGAATAAGCGCTTGTCGCGCACCAGGGTTTGGCGCAGGTTATCCATGACCTTCACGCGCTCACCAATGAGAGATTCTGCCGGATCATCACCAAACAAGCCGCCTTGCTCGCCTTGGCTTTCAGCAAAGCCAGCTTGGCGTACTTCATTGGCTAGCAGCTCGCGCTGATTATCGTTGGTCGGCTTCACGCGCTGGAACACGCCCACGGCGGCGAGCTGCTGGTCGGGGTCTGAAAATGACCGACCAATGACTGCACCGTCTTTTTCGGCAATGACCTTGTTAAGCACCGCTCCAAACGGCTCAGTGTCCAGCTTGGCAATGTCGGCACCGTCGCGCACAAGCTGCGTGCGTGGCAGGTTGCTCTCGCGAATCACCGTATCAATATCGCCTTCGCTGTTCCGGAACACCTTGGCGGCATCTATCGAAGTGGCGCTACCGGCGGCAATGTTCGCCTCAGCGGCGGCACGGCGCGCATCCTCAACGGTAACGCCATCGGCTTCACGCAGCACAATCGCGTTCACGTCTGGCTGTTGTAGCTGGCGAGCTAGGTTAATGCGGTGGTGACCATCGGCGGCGTACACGCTGCCATCGGTGCGCTCATGCAGGATTAGGTTACCCGCGCGTAGGTCGTCCCACCTCTTGACGCCTTCCAGGCGCGTGTCTACACCCTGCTCATTAACCTCTGTACGGAACTGGTAGGCTTCAGGGTCTACCTTGATGCTTTCAACAGGTACACGGCGCGGCGTCTTGGCGTCAGGATTGGGCGAGGGCTGGTCAGGGGCAAGCGCTGGCTCAGGCTGGGCCACTGCTGGGTGCTCTACTTCTTGAGCTACTTCTTGAGTCACTTCTTCTGCTTGCTCGTCTTGGCGCGCAACGTCCGGTGTTTCGGGCGGTGCCAGAGATTCATCAGCCACCTGCTCACCGTTAATCGTGATCGTGGTGTCGGGCAGGTTGGCGTTAGGATCGTAGTCGGGAATGCCATCTTGGGCAGCCTGCTCCCGCCACGCTTCTTCCCAGCGGCGCTGGGCATCCATATCCAAGCCTGCTGCTTGCTCTGGTGCCGCTTCGGCTTCTGGCGCAGCGTCAACCGTAGGCTCTGGCTCTTGAGTAGGCTGTGATGGTGGCTCGCGGTTATCGTACCGCTCGTTGATCGCAGCAATATCTTCTGGCGTGCGCTCACGGACAGCATCATTAGGCGTGCGCTCTGGCGTGGCGTCTAAGCCGCCACCGGCTGCGCCCGCAAGGCCAAGGCCGCCGCCGAACATACCGCCCAATACAGCATCGCCAAAAGTGCCCTCGCTTATATCTTGGTTGCCACCAATGGCGCGGTTGGTATTAGCGCGAGCCATCATGGTCTCGCTTACTTCCTGTAGTGCTTCGGCGGGCGCTTGAAGGCCGACACTATCCACTGTGCGGCCTGCGATGCCGCCGCCAATTGCTTTTTGCATAGGGCCAAGCACGTAACTGGTGACCGCACCGCCAGCTGCACCTATGGGCGCACCGCCCAAGAAGGCTGCTGCGCCTGCGGTTTTGGCAGTCTGCTGCTGGGCTTCATCATGGCTTAGGCCGTTATCGCGCAAGTCGCGGTATAGCGTTGACGCTTCACTCAGCTGCGTCTCGTCCATGCCCATCACACGCTCTTCGGCCTCGTTGGCTTGCGAGCCACCGGCCTGCGTGCCACCCATTAGAGTCATGGCCACCGCCACCCGCTGCGGCGAGCCTGCCAGCATAGTGGCCGCCTGCGGCGCAAACTGGCCGATCAGTCCGGCCATTTGCGCGGCATAGCCGGTAACGCTGGGGTCTTCACCCATGGACCAAGTACTAGGCTTGAACACGTCGCCTTCTGGCGTGCTGTCCTTCATTACTTCGCGGAAGGCTTCGGTCTGGCTGGCGTCAATTTGCTCCGAACCTTTCTGCATCCAGCCTTCAAACGCCTGGAACGCATCGCTCGGTGCCATGCCACCAAGCGCGGCATCGCCTTTATCGATCAGGTCGCCCAAGCCCAGTTTGCGCAGTCCGGACTCCACTAAATCGCCACCCCAGGAAAGGAAATCACCGGCGCCGCCCACGGCGTAACCCGTGCCACTCACACCACCTTCTAGCGCTTCCAGTCCAAAGTCACTCGCGCGAATAGAGTCAGACGGCTGCTCGGCAGACGATTGAGGCTGCTCTCGCTGAGGCGCGCGCTCCATGGCCAACCCTGTTGGCTCTACTGGCTGTTCACTAGCAGCGGGCGCTTCCTGGCTTGCATAACGCTCCCACGGTTTGGCAGGCGCGGCATTTGAGGGCTGCTGTTGCTGATACTTTTCCCATGGTGCTGCCATTAGCGCGCTCTCCAATTGTCCGGGTTCGCGGGGTCGCCGCCTAAAAATTCATAACCGTCTTCTACGTGGCCGACTTGCGGGGCACCTGGCTGGGTGTTTTCCGGCTGCTGGTCTGGCTGTTGTGCCGGCTGTTGATTGGCGGCTTGTTGGCCTCCAGGTCGGTCAAAGGCTTGGCGTGAGGCCACATCTAGCTCCTGAGCTAATTGCTCACGGCGGGCAGATAGCTCTACGCGCGCTTCTTCTGATAAAGAGTACGAGTCCAGCTGTTCATCAACCCGGTCAAGCTCATCGCCAAGGAAGCTGATATAGCGGGTGTCCATTTGCGAGCTCTCACCAGCCCTGGCGCGCACCGCTTCGTAGGCTTCTGCGAAGGTTGGGTAGACCTCGCGCTCCACCAGCGCTTGTGCCTCTTGAATGCGGCTTGGCGTGCTGCTACCACTGCCCCCTGCTTGAGGCGCACGCCCAATCACCTGCTTCGTTTCGCCGGTCACCGTATTGCGCTGCAGGATAGAACCGCCCGGCCCTTCAACCTGCTCCCAACGCTCGTTGCTATCACCACGCAACAAACCAAGCACTTGTGTCGCACGCTGCTGGGCTTCTGGCGTGCGCATGGTATTGCGTAGCAAACGCATGCCTTGCACCTGCTCTACTAGCGCCTCCACCGGTACGTATTTCACCAAGTCGTCATCAGCGGTGCCGCGCCCTTCGGTCATCGGTGCGCGGTAGGTGTTGCCGTCCTCGCCCACGACTTCAAGCTCAAGCGCCACGCTTTGGCCGTCTGGGGCCGGGTACATACCGACCACGCGCTTTTGGCCACCTTCGCCGCGGTTAATCTCAGCGCCAAACATTTGATTGAGGGCTTCCAGGCTTTCTGGATCGTTGGCGTCGACAGTGGTGTCAGGGTCAATCACTGCCATGGCCTGATTGATCGACGCGTCTGTCTGCGGATCTAGCGCGGCCCAAAACTTCGGGTACCGGCGCAGGGTTTCCAGCTCGTCTTCGGCGACGTCCATGCCGGAGCCGATCTTGCCGAGCGTGAACTGTATTTCTTCCATATCGCGCTGCCGCTGCACATCTTCTTGCTGGGCACTGAACTGTTGCTTCTGCATGTCGAATTGCTCGGCTTGCATCGCATCCTGTTTTTCAGCGCGCTCATTCTGGAATTGCTGTTGCTGATACTGGTTCATCAGCCCAAAGCCTTGCGCGAAGCCGCTGGCCAAGCCGCGTGTATCGAGTCCTGACATAGTGACCTCCTAGAAAATTGAGCTGGCGAGAAAGCCAACGCCCGCGCCAATCGCCATACCCATGGGGCCACCCACCGCACCGATCTTTGCACCCGCCATAGCGCCAATCCCTGCCCCCATGCCCACGGCCTGCATTTTCTGGGTTTTCTCGGCCTGCTCCATTTGCTCTTCGGCTTGCTTGGCTTGGCGCTGCTGGCCCGATAGATCACTTAGCCCCTGCATGGCCTGGCCTTCCATTTGTTGGCGAAGGCCTAATAGTCCGTAGCTCATTGGTTCATCACCCTGTCAGGAATATTGGAGAGGCCCATGCCGCCCGCCAGAATGGCGTCCTGACGATCTTGGGCAGAGATGCGTGCCTCATTGCCCGCACTCACCATGGAGGCGCTACGTTCTAGGCTGGTGCGACGCTCTTCGGCGGCTTGCTGCTGGGGAGTCTGGCTAATGCCGTACCCTTGGCGTTGCTGGGCAAGCCCTTGCTGGCTGCTGTCGAACGCCAAGCCCACGGCATTACTGGCATTGGCAGCGGCTGCGCCTGGGGCGTTGTTGTCTTGGGCCACGCGGGCCAGCTCATCGACGTAGGGGGCGAAACGGTTTTTCCAATCGGCCCATTGAGCGCGGTTGAGCTGGCCCAACAGCTGTGAGGCCCCTTGGTCACCGCGCATGGCTTGATTGGGGTCGACGCGCTGCTGTGCGGTTTCAGAGGGAGCGTAGGTAATTTGTCCGAGCGTGGGTTGGTATTGCATGATCACACCCCGCCTGCGCTGACTTGATCGTAGAGATTGAGCCCTTGTGCCGGTGCGGGCTTGTTGAGATAGTTCGATGCGCCCGCTCCAGCCACCTGGCCAAGCAGCTGTAGGTTGGCGCTGCGACGGTTAAAGCGCGTAGCAGCGGATTGCCGAGCATCGGCTGCCGACTGGCTGGCAACGCTCGATAACCCTTGCTGTGCCTGCCCTGCCTGCCCCTGGCCGATGGCCACAATATTCTGCAGGCCCTGCACCTGCTGGTTCTCTTGCTCAAACTGAGCGCGCCCGAGGGTTTCACCGCCTGCGCTGGCACCGCCCAGCGCGATGCCGTTCATCGTGGATTGCGCGCGACCGCTAGAAGGGTCGATGCCTGCTTGGCTTAACTGCAAACCCGCTTGGTCACTTGCCTCACTCACGGCCTGCTGCTGGCTTTGGAGCGTGCGGCCCGCGATGTAGCTCATATTGGCGTCGCTGGTCATATCGCCCACCGACTCCATGTACGCGTTCTCAAGCGGGGCTAGCTTCTCTTGGGCAAAGTTCCACTTTTCGGCAGCGACTTGGGCCAGCTGGCGTTGCTCAGGGGTATCCTTAACCGTGTTGTCACCACCGCCACCGCCGCTCACTGGTCACCCCCGTTCAGCGATGCGTCGACATCTTGCTGATACGTTTCGTCTTGCGTGGGATCGAGTCCAGCCAAGTAGTCATCAAGGCCGTCTTCATGAAAGTGGTCGCGAATCGATAAGCTGACCTTGTTCATCCACTCATAGCCACCGACCAGATAGGCACACTGCGTCACCACGGCCGTTAACTGGTCGCGAAGCACGAAGGCTAGGGTTTTGTAGTGGCGGCTGTCAGAGCGCTCCAGACACGCGCTATCACGCCAGTCTTGTAGCGCACTGGCCATAAGCGGGCGTAGGTAAGGTTCATGCTCGCGGTAAAACGGATTCGCGGGCAGCTCTATCAGCGCTTCCCAGAACGTGCGGATGAGCGTGGTATCAGCTACTGGATTGTCTTTATCAACGAGGTCGTCGAGCGTTTGGGAAATACGAAACAGCATCTCGCAAAATTGTGCGGCCGCTTCGTTATTGCGGAGTACGCCACGTAAAAACGTAGCTTCATTCTGGCGGGGCATGCGGCACCTCACGGTGGGGCAATTTAAAGGGATAGTGTAGCAGGGATAGCTAGGAGTTGGTTTATTAAAACGACTGTCTTCTCGTTAATAGATACCCAGGAGTTACATCAGTGTGTGAGCCATAAAAACCAACAGCCTCGGTAAAACGTCGGTGCTCCCAGACAAAATACAGCCTAACTGTGTTTCCGACCAAAAAAGGCCGCATCTTATGCTGCCGACCATACACCGCCATTAGCGGGTAAAAATCAATCATCATGTTATTGCCAAACGATAATACCGTGCTACCTACTCTGCTATTGAAATAGTTATACGAGTTCAAGTCCAGACCGTTGTCTCGGGCCTCGAACTCTGAAATGCCGGTATTGATCCGTCCTGTGTTGATAATGGCTTGGTTTATCAAACGCGAATCAAAAACGCGCCCGCCACTAGAATCATTGACATAAATGCCGTGAGTGGCATCAAACCAATAGCCTGCCGCAATGGCCGCGCCAATTGCATTCTGGGCATTGATATACACTTCATATTCAATGTTGCTGCTAACCGACGATGTTGTTCTATCCGGATTACCGATGAAGTTGGTGCAAGCGTCAAAGCCACGCCAATTACCCGGCGAGCCAATGAGCTTCGTTATTCCTACAGGTCGCCCACCGGTATGCCTTAAACACAAGTAAGGAGGAGCCTGCGTTGTGATAACGTTGGGGAAAAATACCGTTTTGGGAAACCAGCCATTCTCAATGTTGTCCGGCTTCCGGTTGAAGGTGACGGTGATTGAACGCCGAAGGATTAAAAAGTAGTTCTGATTCTCCCCATCAATAAGAACACGCCCATTACTGTTTCTTATATCAATGCCGTAGGCCATGTCTCACCCTGTCGAGAAAATTGATAAGTACGCATAGCCCTTCAGATCAAACGAGCTCTGCCAGTAAGCGCGCCCCTGATAAAAAGTCACCGTTATCCTAGGAGGCAACACCCCGCTTGCGGGCATGTTATCGACGGCGTCCATGTACTGAGGGCCTACTTGATAGGCAATATCGCCGGTGTAATAGTGGGTGAAGGCGAGGGAATAAGTAGCGTTTGGGTTGATAGCAGCGTTGTAAATATTGCCGCTAGTGCCATAAAGCCTAAATGAGCCCACGGTGCGAACCGTTAGATCATTGCTACTTAGCCACAGCTGGCCGCCAGGACTGTATATCTCAAAACCATAGCTCATAAGCGACCAATCCTGACGCGCAGCCTACCGCCATCGTCATAGACGCTCATCCGGTCGCCGAACATCTCCATCCGGCCACCAGAGCTCGAGGTTTTGAGATCGAAGCCCCCATTGGGATGCAGCCGCCAGCCACTCGCGGGCCAGTTAGAGGATTGTGCGACGCCTGTGAAAGTAGCCGCTTCGGCCACGCTAAGGTTGTCCACGTCAATGGCATCAGCACGAATAAGGCCGCCTGCTGTGGTTACGGGCGTGCCATCATCAAGAAAAAACTTACCAATGGTGATGGCACCTAGCTGACCCTCTTGGATGGAACCATTGCGGATCATGGCCGTGTTCATATAGACCACATCATTCACGATGGTGAACGGCCGCCGCTTGTTGGCATTAGTGCGTCCTACAAAGAAGCGATCCACGTCAAAGCCCGCATCGACTTGAGAGCCGTCGTTGTAAACGCCAAAGCCGCCCACCAGCCCATTCGCCTGAATCTGCACGGTGTACAACGCACCAAGGTTGGTCAGTTCACCGTCGACTCTCGTAATTTCCGTCTCGAACGTCTGCTGCACACCTGCGAGGTTGTCGCCTAGCTCAGAGGCTATGGTCGTGACTTGGCTGGATAAGGCCTGCGTCTCAGAGGCGAGAATGCTTTGCGTCTCCTCGATGGCGGCGAAAGCGTCTCCGAGCTCTACCTCTAGCCCATCGATTCGGCGCGCCGTCGCTTGCTTATCATCGGTGCGTACCTCTTCCAGCCCGTAAAATGTTGCCGCCGCCGTTTTGCGCGTCGCTGACATCACCCGCTGAATCGAGCCCAGCAGCTCGTCCTCTGCCGCCCTGATACGTGCTTCTTCGGATACCAGCACCACATCTTCGCCCACCGACGCCATCAGGCTCTCTACGTCCAGCGCTAATGCGTCAACCGCCGACGACCAGGCCTCACGCTCGGCAACAATGTCAGCCGTATTATTTTGAGTTTGAGCTGTCAGTGTTTGAAGGTCGGTGGCCAGCGCGTCGATCTGAGTACTACGCGTCTCTGACTCGTTTTGAATAGACGCAGTATTGGCATTAAGCTGCGACAGAAACGCCTGAAGCTCATTCGCGACGGCTTGCTCCTGCTCCGCCAGTGCCCGCTGAATTTGCTCAATCGCCGCAGTGACTTCGGGTATGTCGACTTCGGCAAACGTCACCAGTACACGATCTACCAGCACGCTCTTACCTGTCCCCGACGTGTCGCCCCAAATCACCAGTTCGTGCGCCGCCCCGGTATTCCCTGCCGGAACATCAACGATCACATCGTAAAAGGCATACTCGTTGGTCGGCGTGAAGCGCACCCACTCGCCAAAGACACCGTCCACGCAGTAGGCAACGGCAAACTCACTGCTGGCGTTACTGCTCGGGCGCTTGGCATAAAGCGAAAAGCGCACTTCATTGCCAGCAAATTCGGTCGCTGTATCGACATCCACGGCACGGCGTACCCCCCCCGTTTGCGGATTAGCGCTCGACTGCGAAGAGGTAATGCGAGCCGCTTGCTGGCCTGCGTAAACATCGCTGGTTTCCGCAGCAAGAGCGTTGTTGCTGGTAGCAGACCAAGCGTTGAAGTCGCTCCCCGCCTCGAAACTGCTGGCAAGAGAAGGCCTAGCATCGAGGCGCGCCGATAAAATGCCAACCTGCGTCGACAACGAGCTAAATTGATCGATGCGAATTTGCTGCTCAAGAAGAATCAGCGCTTCGTTATCGTCGACACTGCCAAACAACTGGTCGATCTGCGTAGCAAAGACTTCGTTGTCATTAATACGCACTTGCGACATAGAGTAGATCGAGGCCGCATTGGCATTGTAGGAAGCCGCTATCACGTTTTGCTGCAGAGCCAGCAAGCTGTCTTCTAGCTCAAGCTGCTCTACGGCTTGCGTTATCGCGGTCGTGCGATTCTCGACTTCCTGCTGAATCGCCTGAGCCCGCGCTTGTGCCTCAAACGTCAAGCCTTCAATTCGCTCAAGTCGCTCGCTATCAAGGGCGGCAATACGCGCCTCGCGCTCTTGAGCCAAACGGTTCGCTACCGTGCCATCCAATGATTCAGGGCCATTCAGAGCGGTATCAAGCTCTCCTATGCGGGCGATCTCTTCCTGCAGAGACTGCGCCAGAACACTGTCATCAATCTCCCCAGTGATTAGCTCGATGATATAGCCAAGGTCTGCTATTGGTGCGGCATAGGTGCCGTTAGGACTATTGGGCGGCCCCTCTACATCTGCAATCGAGGTAAACGTGATCCAGTAGTAATAACCCTTGAGCTTTGTGGGGTCGTTAGGGTCAACCGCATCGTCACGCACGTAGTCGGTATAGAAGCCCCCGCTCTCACGGCCAATCAGCTCCGCGTTTGCGAAGTTATCTTCTTCGCTGCGAAAGATGCTGGTATAGGCATGGTTGCGGTACTGCTGACCGGGGATCGTCCAGCTCAGATTGATCATGCCGTAGAAGCCGCCCTGCACATCAAAGCCTGCAGGCGCGGGAGGAATTGTGAGATCAGGAGCGGGCGGCAGTGCACCAGAATCCAAGTTCCCATCCTGGCCAGGGCGCATACCGGGCTTTAAACGACCAATGCCGCTATCTAACAGGTCACGCAACGTGACCTTGCGGTCTAGCGGATCACCCCGCACGCCTTCGCCGGTTTCCAGAATCTCGGTCATGGCGGCAATCAGGGGGCGTAACTCGCTCGGCGCCTTTGGCGGCACGGGCGGCAGTGTCCGACGGCGTCGGTTCATGGGCACCTCACGGTGAGCCTGAAAGGGTTAAATCAATTCGCTGGGAGACGTCGCGATCTGGATGGACTGTACTTCGTGGCTACTTTGAATCTCGATCTCCCAATCACGGCACAAGGTGTAACCCGCCGGAAGTCGAAACATGCTGGAATTGGGAACTTGCGTATCCAGCACTTGGTTGCCATCAGCGCGAATAATGAGACGAACAGGGTAGTCGGAGGCAATCAGCTTGCCGCAGGCAAAGCCTGCGCTTCCTGGGGGCACTTCATGTAGGCGGGAGCGCCAGGTGTAGGTCATTGGGCCACCCTGCCCCCATGCGCTAATGGCATCATCTTGGATCAGGTAAAGCGCTCCTGCTGCTATGTCGTGATACCCGCCGCTGGCATCAATATCCAAAAACTCAACGCCTTCACCGGGCGTAAACACCATGCAGCCACCTTCATAGAAGGCAAGGTAACGACCATCGTAACGATAAGCGTGCATGGTGCTGGGGTTCAGCGCTTGCCACTGGTCTTTGGTAAACACCTCGGCAGTCACCACGCGGGCATCGCGGCCACCGGCAGCCACTAGCCCCTCATGGCCTGCGTAAATAACGTACTCGCCCATATCCACTAGCGAGCGCGCAGATACGCAAGGCTGATCAACGTCTAATTGCATGGGCGACATAGCTTCAGGACTGGCACCGCTGACAAGGTAGGGCTGCCCTTGCGTCGCCACGATCAAGCCTGACGACGTGGCGCCAATGGCGACGATGTTGTCTTTGAAAGCCAACTGGTAGGCCACTGGCCACGCGTGCGGCAAGTACGCTTCGCTGAAGCACAGCGTGTTTTCAAAGAAGCCCGCCAGCATACCGCCAGGGAGTGCGGTTAACCCATGCAGGCGCGAATCGGGCATATCCCACTCAACCGACGGCAACGCGCGGCCAAGCTGCGCGCTGGTGATATTGTCAAAGTATTCCGTGTTGGCGATGTTCACATCGGCCACGTACTGGTAAATACCACCCGACTCTGCGCGGTAAATGCGTTTCGTCACAATGTCGTGACTACCGCTCGGCACGCTTGGTAATGCCAGCTGTACCTCGCCACCCGCAGGCGCACCACTGACCATATCCCAACGCTCAATGATATTGCTGGGCGCACTGGGCGGCCCCTCCTCGCCAAAGCGAGAGATCAGCGTGACTACGTACGAGGTTTCCAGCGTCGTCGGTGGGCGCTCGCTGACAGGAGTGCGCCCAATAGGAGCTGTTGCTGACGGTGCACTCGTCGGCGCGGGAATGCCCAAGCGGAAGCTATTGCCGGGGTACGGCGGTGTGCCGCTGGTAATATCGCTAATGCCGCCCATTTTTGGCGGGCCATCACCGGTCCAGTACACGCGTGAAAAGTCGTCATTCGCAAGCGGCGACTTCACAACGTCAACGTTCTTTCCAAGGCCCCACGTCAACCAGTAACCCTGGCCTTCATTTCCCGCTGGGTATCGGTAAAGCGTGGAAGGATTCGCCACCACGCTGAGAGATTCGATGATTAAGGGGGCGCGTTCAGGCTTTAGCGTACCGCGCTTGAGGTAAACGTTACGCGCCCGCTGGGCGTTGTTTTCTGGCAGTAGCCGCGCGCTTAAGATCGGCAGCTCGCCGCGAAAGGCGCTATGTTGGATTTTCAATATGTCCACCTTTCAGGCATAAAAAAACCGCTTACGCGGCCGTTGTTCTGATACGTTTTGTTGCCCTACCACCGGATAGCGTTCACCGCTGCCACCGTTTCAGCCCCTCGCACCGCCTTCACCAGCCGCTGCCGCTTCCCCGTCAACTGCTGAAACTGCGTGAAACGCTCGGCATTACTCACCACCGCTTCGCACAATTCAACCAGTGTCTCGGTGCCATCTGAGCCATTACGCCCTAGCAGGATGTTATCCAGCACGGGGGTTGCCGGGGCATCGCCTTCTGGATGTACGTGCCACTCCAGGTACGCCCGCGCCTCGCGGTTCTGCTCTGTCCACGACTGCTGCTCGATCTGCGGATATTCGCGCACCAGGGGTTCAGCTTGCCCGCTGTACGCGTCGTTGATCTCTCTGATCTTGGCCACTTGTGCCTCGGCCAGTAGCTCGGCGGGGGTTTTGGGCAGAGTAACCTCTGCGTCTTGTAGCCAGCTCATGGGGTAGGCTCCTCGCCTGCATCATACTCAACAACTATTTTGCAGTAGCCGTGGACGTCCTCATCCTTTAAATTCGTACCCGCATAATAGGCAGGCTTCCCCTCATCATCACCGTAGCCCATAGCCTCACCCCTCCCGTTTTTATCCGCGAAAAGATAGTCTTGTAGGTATTCCAGTTTCGTGCCTTCTGTTAGTCGCTTAAATTTCATTCTGTCACCTCGTTTTCAGGCTCCGGCACTACGTCATATAGCGGTAGCTCAATCGGCCCGTGGTGGTTTTCCAACACGATGGGCGCGGGAAAGCGCGTTTCATGCGGAGCGTTGGGGCCGTGGCCGAGGATAATCATGCATTCGTATTCGCTACCTTGCCGAGTCACCTTTCCCAGTTCTGGATGAAACGCAGTGGCACCATCAGGCAAATCGCTGAGATCGTAGCTGATTCCATTAACGAATAATGTGGTCTCGCGGATGCTCATAGTAGTTTCGTTATCGCGTGCAACTGGCGATAAGTGCAGCGTCAATTTCATAATGCTCTCCAGTTACCAATGGCGAAATAGCTAACATTGAATTGAGCGGTTGTTAACACGGCAACTGCAATGGCACGAATCGCTACTGAGGTTTCAAGTGGAGAAGCGGGCTTAATAGAAAATAAAGCGCCTCTTGCACCAGAACCATCTGCGACGGTGGTATCTAGTCCGTAAGGCGCGCCCTCAAACGAATGAGGGAATGTAATAGTTTCGGTAAACCCTGACGCATAAAGCGGCCCGTATGCTGATTCGATGTTGAAGTTAACTGACTTATTTCCGAAGCAGATAAGCGTTCCATTTGCGAATTTAAGATAGTAACCATTGGAGTTTTGCCCTGACTCGAACAGCGCCCCTGAAGGTAAGCCGTTAGCAAAGGCTACCGCTCCTAAAATCCGCTTATGGTGCAGCAGCTCGAAGGGTTCATAATTAACAGGGTCTAGTGAACTCTCGGTGTTTATCCCGTAGATTATTCGTCTAGAGGTAGGGAAGAACGACAAGATAGAATTTATCGATGATCCTGGTGACGACATATTAATGGGTAGGTGCGCGGCGTATTCATTGCCCGGTGAATACGAAGGTACGCCGGTAACGGAATCAACAACTGGTCTATCAACACCGTAAATACCTCGGCCTAGACCTTTAAAGTTGACGCTCTCGCCAGAGCGAATGTCTCGGGTGACACTCCCCAATCCAAACCCACCCAACGCGATAAGGTCGCTGCCACCTCCGCCCACTACACCCCGCCCTAGTAGCGGCCCCAGCTGATCAATCACACTATTCAGCTCGGCTCGGTCGGGGAACTCCGCAATCAGTTCAGCACTGGAACCCTGGCGACGGTAGAGCCGCATATACGCACCGCTGCCCGGTACGCTGAAATACTTGCCATCGGCCACTGCCTGCCGCCCTTCGGTGATTGTCGGGTAAATGGCGTTGAGGCCCATCGCCGCGTCGCGGAAACGAATGACCTCTTCCTGTAACGCGGCGTTCGTTTGTTCTAGCTGTACAACAGCCTGCTCGAATGACATACAGCCCCCTAGATAAATCGTCTTGGTTGAACGCGCGCGCCCTGCTGCTGCCCGTAAACCGATAGGCGATAAGCGTCGTTAATGCCCGCCTTAAAGTAGGTTTCGTGATAAGCCGCTTGTTCGACGCTTCGCCACGGCTGAGGCAATAGCAGCAATCGATGAGTCGCGCCGTGGCGCAGGGTTTCAAAGTGCTGGCGGCGCAATTCCTCTGGCAAGCTGCCGTCGCTGGTCGGCTTGACGGCCACACGCGCCGAGAACATATCGCCATCGCCCACCCGATGAATGCTTACGCTTTCCGGCGATAGCTGCTCATAGTCGACGCCTGGGGTCATAACCCGGTCGCCACGGAAGAGCGTAAGCACCCGCACGCAGTGGGTGCCCTCGGGAGCCATCAAGGCCCCCTCCTGTGTTACAGGGGCGTCAACGATCCAGGCATTGCCGTCTTGGCACAGCCGGAACTCTGCCCATTTGATGGCGTCTCGAACGGTCATCAACGGCGCTTCGGGAACGTCCTGCACCACTGTTTGCAATAGATCCATCACTGACGCGTCCGTGGCGGATTGGATGAGTTGTCAGGCGTATTCGGTGAAATAGCGCGCGCGACCTCTACCTTTTGACCCAGCGCGCCCATGTACGCCTGCATGTGCATCTGGGCGCGGTTGAGGTTGGCCGCATGCTCAGCGTCTTTGGAATAGGCGCGGTACAGAATGTAATCGGTAATCACCGGCGCGTAGCTGTCATTGAGCCGGATGGTTTCAGCTTCCAGGCCGGTAAGGCCTAGTGCGACTTCATGCGGTGATGGCGTCGAGGAATAGATCAACTCGACCTTAGCGCCTACAGCGGCCGGCGGGTATACGTAATAGCGGGTTGGGTCTTGGTCGTCGAACATGTACTGCTCGATATCGACACTGGCATCGTCGCCATGCCAGCTCCGTCGCGTGGTATCTAGTGAGCGCCGCGTAGTCACCATGATGCCCATCTTCTGGCTAGCGGCAGCGGTATTGCGTACCACGTCAATCAGGCGCATGCCATCGCTAGGAATTTCTTGCCGTGTGCCCTCGACGAGCTCAACGCTCGTATTGATCGCAGAGGCATCGGGCTTAATCTGGACAATGGCCTGGTAGGCTTCATTCAGCCAGCCGATCAGCTCCTCGTTCGTCCAGCGGGTACCGGCGGCCGTCACTTCCTGCAACACCAGCTTGGCATTACGAATGACGGTGCCTACAGTCGTGACGGCCATCGCTTACACCTCCTGCATGTAACGGTTTTTAGCTAAAGCAGCGGTCCACGGGAAGACACGCCCGTTCTTCAGGTGCTTAAGCATTCGGCCTTGATATTTGGGCTTTTCAGTTGCAACCGGTTCAATGGAGGATTCGCCAGGGCTCAGCTCTTCTTCTTCCGTTACGCCCTGCTCGGCCAGCTTTTCAGCGGCTTCAAGCAGCTCAGCGCGGATGGTCTCAACCCCTTGGCGCTTATCAATGGGTACCGATAATGTTTTGGCCAGCGTTTCCAGGTCGTCTTTCGTGACCGCGTCTTCAATTTGCTCAATCAGTGTCTTGGTCATGCGTGTTTCCTCACGGAAAGTAAAACGCCACCCCGAAGGGTGGCGATATGGAGCGCTTAGGCGGCGCGCTCGGCGTACAGGTGGCCCATGGCGTTGGGGTCAATGACCTCATAGCCAAAGACGTTAAGGCCGCGCACCAGCTGGCCGAAGTCCTGCGGGTTAGGCAAGTTCTCCATCTTGGTCATCTGCGACGCGAAGGTGAGCGCCTTCTTGTGACCAAAGATTGCGTTAGTAGCCTGCCGTGTGGTGGTGGCGTCGGTCACTTTCGACATGTTGTTGCTGATATACACATCGAAGCGGTCCAGCATGCCTACCTTGCCGTTACGGAACACCGAGGTGTTATCCCCCATGGCGCTCGCGTCGCGCAGGTCGGACTTCTTGAGCATGCCGTTCATCCAGGCGGGCAGAACAATCCAGCGGCCGTCGTCAGGCACGTTCTGCTCATCCAGTACCGAACCACAATCCACCAGCACATCGAGGATGTTGGTTTTGTCCACGGACACCGGCGCACCGGCCGCGCCCATGTTGTACCCGCCAGACTCACGACCAGCGGCAGCGCCTGCGTTCTCTGCGGCCGCGTCGGCAAACACGTCACCGAGAATCACCTTGTCGATGGCGATCTTCATCTGCTGGCCGGCATCGTCCGACCAATTATCCATCAACTTGATATCGGCTTGATACTCGTCAACGTCGTTCACCTCAAAGGCAAAATACTTCGCCTTGTCGATGTGCAGCTCGACCTTGTCGCTGGTCGGCTTCTCGTAGTTGAGGCCGCCGCCAACTTCATAGTCGCGGATGGTGATAGACGGCGTGGTGCGGATCATCACCGTATCACCTTGCGACTTGATCTCACCCTCGTAGTCAGTGTTGGAGATTTCAGCGAAACAGGTTCGCTGGTACAGCTTTTCAACCATCTTTCCCGACCAGACCTGCGGGATAAACCCGGAGGTAGACGTGCTGGAGTAGTCGGGATGCGATGCGTCGCGTGTTGGACCTGCCATTGGAATACCCTCTTATCGCCTCACGGCGAGGAATCGGAACCGCCAGCCGGGTTATCGAACCCGGCCTTCACGTTGGGCGGCAAAAATATCGGCTTCCAGGCGTTGCGCTTCGTCAGCGGAGTAGCGGCCAGCAGTCTTGTCGCGATAGAACTGCGTAATGTCGGCACCGGTCCACAGCTTCCCGCCTTGGGCTTGCGGTGTGGGCGCTGCTTTCGTGGTGCGCGGCTCTACTTGCTCATCGGGGACTTGGCGCTGCTGCTGCGTTGGCTTCGCCTGATTCAGATAGAGTTTGAAAACGTCGGCCACCCCTTTGGCGTCCAGACTCTGTTGCGCCTGGCTGAGGGCCTGCTGGTACTGCTTGCCTGTTTGGGGGTCGAACTTACTGAGGAATTGCAGGAAAGCGGCTTCGCTGTTGACCTGTCGGAAATTTGGCACCGCTTGCTCTAAGCTCACCCAAAAGCGTGCTTCAGCGTCTTCGTGCTTCTCGGATTCGAGACGATCCAGGCGCTCCTGCAGCTCTTTGGTGTTACCGGCATCAGCTGGGGCCGCTCCCTTTTGGGTCATGCGCTCGATAAACGTCACCAGGTCTTCGCCATACTCCTGCTTGAAGTGGGCGAGCTGTTCGTCAGTAATGCCGCTGTTATCGGGCGCTTTATGCTCCTGCGCTTTGAGTTGCTGGTCTTTGCCCGCAACCTGCTCTTTCAGTTGTTCAACCTCTTGGCGCAGCGCTGGCAGCTCGCTGTTGTACTTGCCTTGCAGCACTTGAAAGCGGTGTTGCCAGTAAAGGGCGTCTTGGCTTTCAGGCTTAGGCTCGTCTTTCAGCGGCTCAGCGGGTTGCGCGTCCGGCTTGGCAGTGTCCGGCTTCTCAGCGTCGCGTGGCGGGTTTTGCTCACGGTCAGGAGCCTTGGCCTTATCGGCGTCGGGGTTCTCTGGCTCGCGGTCAAAGTGCTTAGCGGCAGCGGCAGCTTGTGCCTGTACGGACTGGGGTAGTGACATTTCAACTCCTATGACGCCTCTCGGCGTGTCTGTGAGCCGGGCTTAGCCGGGGTTCACGATTCGGGTAACGGGTTCAACCTGCAGTGTTGAGCGTTGCCCACAAAAAAGCCGCCTCCAAAGAAGCGGCTTGCTTGTGAGGCCGGGCGAACCCGGCTATTTGAAACGTTTATCAATTACATCGCGTGCGGTTTTCAGCTTTTCGATCAAACCGGCTAACGCGGTCGCCTCGCCCTGCTTGCGCGCAATCTCGTTACTGTCGCGGCATTGTTCCAGTTGGTTGCGACAGTCCTCGCGCTGGGAGTTGAGGATATCCAGAAGATGCTGGCCCTCGGGGCTGGCGTGGATTCGCGACAGGGCTTTCCATTGCGGCTCGTTCATTCTGGCCTCTCTGCGTTTCGGCAATGAGCTTGGCGATCTCTGCCAGTAGGTGCTGGGCATCCAGCGGTGCCATTTGCTGGGCGATCTGGGTGTCGGCTTGGGTTTCGGCCGCGTCGGCGCCGTACTTCTGCGCCTGGGCCTGCTTGACGGCCACCTCAGCCTGCGCTTTGGCTTGCTCAATCTGTTGTTGAGCCTCTAACTGCGCTTGCTGCGCCTGCTGCTGCTCGGCTAGGTTCTGCTCCATTTGCTCTTGCGTGGGGATCAGGCCTGGCATATCCAGCTTCTCTGCCGTGCTTTCCAGCAGCTTACGGCGACCCTCCATGCCTACGATGCCCATATCCATTTCGTTGGCCGTCATCTGCAGGAACTGCTGGCGAAGCATGTTGGTCTGCTCACGAATCAACATGGCAGAGCTACCGCGCGCGACAACGTTGCAATCACCTTTGATGCTCGGGTCTTCGCTGTACTGCATGTTGTAGAGCCAAAGCGCCTCGATCACTCGGCGTAACACGCCGCGATCAATATGCCGGATGGCGTCTTTAATCCCCTTATTCGCTGACTCCATGAGCATCGATAGGCCGCTCGCCGTATTACCAGCACCGCCTACGTTCTCATTGCCGTAGGTGTAGCGCGGGATGTTGGTCGCATCATCTGCGCGGCGCTCGAACTGTTCGTAAACAGCGAGCAATTCGGCGGCGTTGCTGCTGGGCTGATAGAACCGGACGGCCGCGTTATTACCGGTGACCTGGCTGTCTTTGGTACGCCAGATTTTCCACGGGTAGATATTGGTCGGGTCTTCCTGTGGCTGCAGGCGTTCTTCATACACTTCCACCTGCGGCCCGGATGAAATAGCGAGGTTATTTACCAAACTGCGCGCCGTGGCATTGCACACGTCCTGAACATCCGCCATCAACTCGGGGATGCCTTGGCCCCAGAAACTGCCTGGCACCGGCTGATAGCTGGCCTTGTGATACGGGCGGCGCTCCAGCGGGTCGCGGTTAATGCGCACGCGGATAACGTGCTGGCCAATCAAAATGGCCTCAATCTCATACTCAGCCAGCGGATCTTCAATTTCGTCCGGATTGACGCCCCACTGCAGCAGTGTCACGCCTTGGGCACCGCCGGAGTAGATCAACCCGTCGATGGTTTCGCCGTGGGTCAGCCACTCATGGCCGC
The DNA here is from genome assembly GCF_021532545.1 of Halomonas sp. Cn5-12. NCBI lineage: Bacteria > Pseudomonadati > Pseudomonadota > Gammaproteobacteria > Oceanospirillales > Halomonadaceae > Halomonas > Halomonas sp. Cn5-12. Next base: position 124,886 of record NZ_JAKGAY010000003.1, on the reverse strand, counting down.
GCCCTTCTAGCTCAGCGCGCTCGCCATCGGTCCATAGCCAGTCGCGTAGGCCACCCTGGCCATACTGCTCCAATACGCGGCGAATCGACTCTTCGTTAAACGACGGCACCCCAATGAGCTGGTTCAGTTGCATCCGGGTAAAGCGGGCGCGCTCAATGATGAACGCGCCGTCATCCACGTTGGTGGCGTCCGGGCTGGGGTACATATCGAACGGTGATACCCGTTCAAACTCAGGCCGGATAGTGGTGCTCTTGACCGGCTGCCAGCCTTCTAGCCATTCCAGCGTAGGCACGCGACGCAGGATTGGTGCGCGCACAAACGCAGCAGGATAGGTGACAAAGTCATCCACGAATTGCTCGAAGGCCTCAGACCAGCCACCTTCTGCCAGCTGGTCGGCAATCACATCCTCATGACGCTCAGCGGCTTCCTCTGCCCTCTCTTGTGCCATTTGTCGCACTTGCTCGCGCGCCTGCTCAATCAGGGCGGCCATGTCAATTTGCTGGCCTTCCTGCTGTGCCTGAACTGCTTGTTGCTGTAGCTGTTGAAACACGGGCATCACGTACTCATCGGGTACGTCAGCCACTGGTGTAGGCTGTAGGCCCCACGGCTGCTCATTCGCAGGCATCATGATGTCGCGTATCCAAGCGCCGGCGGCGCGGCACTTGGTAGCAGTGAGCATCATGTAAATCTCGGCACCACCTTCCTTGCGGATAGCAGCCAGCTTGCTTGGGTCGTATTCACCTTTACGGCGGCGAAGGCAGTCCAATAAGCGGTACTCTACTTCCTGCTTAGCGGTCTTGGCGGATTCCCATGACCGGCGAATGTGCGCGCCCAGCGACGACTCCATGAGCTGACGACGGCGCTCCTCCTCGGCCTGCATTTGCTGAGCTTCAGCCGCTTGCTCGGCGTGCATCTCAGTCGCCGACTTGTACTGCAGTAGTCCCAAACTAGCCATTCGCAGCACCCTGCGTTATCGCCTTGTAGATAGCAGCATCGGCAGCGCGCTTGTGGGTACGCATCCGCTGTACGTTGCGGCGCATCGGCCCCAGCTGCTTGAACAGGTCAGTGATATAGCCAGCAGGGTCGTCTAAAAACTCCAGCAGCTTGACGTTAAACGTCACGCCCATGCTGCCTTTGACTTCAAACTGCAGGCGCATACCCGGCTCTGGCGTCGTGACCTTCTCCTCGATGATGATCATATCGATCTGCACATGCCCCACGTCCGGGCGAAAGCGCTTAGAGGGAATCGGGATGCCGTACTTCATTAGCTCTTGCGCAATACCCATCGCCGCATCGCGAGCGAACTTCTCGATGTCGCGGCTTTGCAGGCCTGCGAGGCGCAATGCTGCCGTGCGTGCCCGCTGCTGCTGCGAGCCGTTCGGGGTGGTGTGAATCATAGCGCCTCCCGGCGGGGTGATTAGGTGTGAGCGCTCCAGCCACCACGTGATGAGCGGTTAGCGGGAGTGGCGGGCAGTTGCGCCCTTGCAAACAGTGATGAGCGAGCGAGGGTTTCCAGCGCTTTAGCACCGTGAGACGCCCAATCGTGGCGAGGCGTTGACTTGTACACGCCGCGCTTGTCGTCCCACTCTTTTCGATAGTTATCGAGGCATAGCACGCCCTGGTGGCAGGCTTCCTCGTCTATCCAGCACATCGGCAGGAACTGGCGCGTCGCTTGGACCCCCTCGGCGTGGTTGCTAATGCGCGGCACCGTCTCAAAGTTGATGCCGAAGCCTTTGGCAACATCGGAACGACTCAGGCCAGTGCCTAGCTCGCGAACGGCGAGATCGTGCGGGCCAAAATGTCCACCGTAGCGATAACCCTTCTTATTCAGCAGATCGGCGTAGTATTCGATGCCTTCGCCCTCGCCTTCGAGGTAATCGATCAGGTGCACCTCGCGGCCTACGACCTGAGCAAACCAAATCGCCATCGTGTCGTTCATGCCCAAGTCCCATGCGGTGTAAACCGGAAGGCTGGGGTTCACCTGAACTTGGCTAGTGAGTCGCTTGTTCTTCCGCAGGAACTGCATTTGCGTGGCGAAGTACGCACCCTCGACCGACTGGCTGAATGCCTCTTCGGGTGTGCTGGGGTATTCCCGCTGCATATCATCCTGCAGCTTTTCGGCTTTCTTCGCGTACCAAGCACGCTGGCCGTCAGTCGTCTGAATGCCGTGCTTGTGCTCAAGCTGCTCAAAGTATTCCGCCAGACGCTGAGGTATCACAACGCCTTTGGGGCTCATCGTGTACGTTGGCTCTTGCCACCAGGGGAAGAAATGAAACTGAAAGTCCATTTCTGTCAGCGTGCGGCCCATCTCTTTGAGCTGCTGCGCTGTCTGGCTGTAGTCGAAGAAGTAGCCTTCACGCCCTTCGGCGGTACTCTCAAGCGTTATCTGGTTGCCGATCCCCACCGCTTCAAAGGCACCGGTCACAATCTCCTTGGCCTTATGCGGGAACTGGCGACATATCTTGCCGAACTCCGATACGTGCAAGCGCTGCAGCGTGCCACCCCGATAAGAGGTGGAAACCTTGATGCTCGAGCCATTATCAAAGACGTAGGCACCGCTGCCGCTCTTATCGCTAACTGGCCGGGGTATCTTGGTACCCAGCATCTTCAGCAGCGCGTGCCAGGCATCGTCGATGTTCTCGTACGCGAAGGTGATCTTGTTCCTGAATATGTCCTGCGCATCTTCCAGCTTGTGACAGATACAGCCCGCCGAGAAGTTATCCTTGAACAGGCAGTCATCCAGCGCGTCGATCATTTCGAACGTGGTAAAGCCCAACTGGCGAGCCTTCAGTATCAGGTCAAGGCAGTGGCCGCTTAGATAGCGCTCCCGCTGGGCGGCGTTGGGCTTAAAGCGAACCTTCCTTCCCGACTTATCCTTGATCTTGTAGAGCGAGTTGAGCCGAAACCACTTGAGCGATAGCGCGGCCAGCAGGTCAGCTTTGTCGGTGAGTCTGCCCTTGGCATGAGCTCGCAGGTAGGCTTCTGCGCGCTTGACCTGACGTGCCCGCTCACTCGGCCCCAGAATCACTTGGCGCGACCTCTGCCATCAGTTCTTCAAACGACTTCACGCCCTCGTCTTTGTCGTTGGCATCCAGACCGTAGTTCTGGCGCTCCAGCTTAATCACTCGGTCAAGCGCCTGGGTCCCGTGCCCCATACACTTGCCGACGTACTCCAGCGGCACATCAAGCTCGGCAGTCCCGCCAGTGGGTAGCTCGACAGCGATCTTGCCTTCGGCTAGCTGGCTCTCCAGCAGCACGGCGAAACGCTCGGTAATACCCCGCCAGCGCTCAAGGGTTTTTCTGTGCCCCTTCACGACCGCGGCATTCTCGTTCGCTGCCTGCTCGACCACATCGTCATCAAGCGCGGCCTGCGCTTCAGGCGGCAACGATGCTCGAGTGATTTTTTCCTGCGTGCGTTCGCGAACCCGCTCGGTCAGGTCTTTCTTCCAGTCATACTTCTTAGCGCGTCGGCTGATATTCGAGCGGTTCACGCCGTGCCGTGCTTCAAGCTGGGCCAGCGAGAAACGACCGGTGCGATATTCCCGCTCGATCAGCTCCCAATCGTGTCGTTTCGCCATAAAAAAACGCCACCATTGCTGGCAGCGTCTCCATAGAATAGGGTGATGCGGCGGTTGGCGCTCATCTCAACATCCTGGGCTAGATCCGTGCAGCTAACGCCGGATTCGAACCGGCTGCTCCCAGGTACCCTGCTAGAAGCACGAAAGCACGTGCATTCACCGCATCAAGGTGCCGGACGCTTCACAGCGTGCGGCGAGGTTGGCACTGCCTCACGGCATGGCCAAAGGCGGCGCTTCACAGCGCGACCGGTGCAACGCTTCACAGCGTGGCGTGTCGCCTCACGGCGAGAATTTATTAACGCTTCCGAATAGCACTGATTGCATCCATGAAGCCGGAAGGTGTTTGGCCCAACTGGCGGGCTTTATCATTGGAGCGCTGCTTGATGTTCACACCTTGAACAGCGGCTTGAGCAGCGACAGACCAAATCAGCACATCGACCACAACTGATAGCTGGGCGGGGTCCATGACGATCACCCCGATTAGACCGAAGTTCACAGACGCCAGTGACAAGGCCAGCATCCAACCGTTAAAGGGTCGCCAGCCTGCCCGGAACGTCGACTCGCTCCCCACCTCGGCCCGCATCGTCTGATTGATCTCTGACAAGCGGGCAGTTTCTGATTCAAGGGAGAGCTTAAGCATTTCTCGCTCATGCTCTTGCTCAAGCCGCCGCAAGCGCTCTACAGCTTGCGGATCTGCCTGAATAGCGGCTTCCACCGCTTCTGGACGCTCTTCAACACCCAGAACGCCAGCGATGATGCTGCCAACTGCAGAGCCAGCCTTGCCAGCAAGAGCACCGCCAGCAATCGGCGCGATCTTCCCCACGGTCTGCGCAATGTCACGCCACTCCATTATTGGGTCTCCAGCGCCGATACACGGCTGTTCAGGTTATCGATACGATTTTCGATCTGGTCTAGCTCACGGCGTGCATCAGTAGCGCGGTAGTAGGTGTCCCCCCAGCTTTTCAGCTCATGGCGCAGTTCCTGAAGCATTAGGCCTTGCGTGGTTAGCCGCTCCTCTAGCACCACGGACTGCTGCCCCAGCTTCACCAGCTGAGCACCGGCCCAAATACACAGTGCTACCAACAGCACTTGGATTCCTGTCTGCATATGCCGCTCAAATACGGAGGGTTTCACGTCGCGCTCCTGGGCCATCAGGCCACCTCCGCCGCGATCTCGCTGTATAACGTCGCTACCAAGCGGTCTGCCTGGTCGCTTTCGACTTCACTGCGTAGATTGACGACGCGCTTAAACCACCCGTAGGCGAAGTCCTCTTGCCGCTCGTCCCGCTCAGCGAGGCCACGACAGAAGGCAATGCGGACGCCATTGATAGATTCGGCCAGCACGTACAGGCCAGCACCACCTCGCGCCTTGCGGTAATCCGCGAGCGCGTTCAGCGTGGCAGGCCCCATAGCACCGTCGACCTTTAGGTCAGGAAACAGCTTGCCGCGACTGTTCAGCACGTTAAGCGTGCGCTGCAGCTCTTGCGCCGCTCGGCCTGGGCCAGAGTGAACGCCGAAGTCAAACAGGTATTCGGCCAGCGTCGCGCTGATCGGCGCGATGCGGTCCAGGCGAATGCTTGTCCAGTAGCGGGCTTCATAGATACGCACGGCCAGCGACTTGGGCAGGCTGCGCATATCACCCTGGTAGCCGTTCTCGCGCGCTACCGCGACGGTAATGCCGTAATTGGTCGGGCCGCCACGATCAGACGAGTGATTGACGTAGCCGCCCTCTCGATCCATGACCGAGGCGACTAGTCGTTGCTTGAGGGAGGTTGTCATGTAGGGCTCCAGCGCCTCACGGCGGGGGAAAACAGAAAAGCCCCACCAGAGACTGGCAGGGCCTACGTAACTGCAACAGATAAACTACAAATTCAGCTCAGCTCTAAGCTCCGTCCTAATGTCGCTAAGCAAAACAATGAAATCAAGTCCTTGTTTAGACAGAGGGTTGTCTAAGCTTGGCTCTCCTAAAGTCTCAGCTTTAGCTGAAAGCACGCTGATAGCATTAAGAATCGTATGCAGTTCATTTGCAGCTTCACTAAGGCTTTTATGATGCGGCTTCAATAAGCTCCTTAGCTGAATAGTTAGATCCAGATCAAGGTTTCTAGCGGTTACTTTTATACGCTCAGGGCCACCATCATAAAGCCCAGAGGCGTCAGATTGGATGGAGACAACAAAACGCTTAACCTCCAAATCAATTCTGTCAGCCATCTGTAAAGCTTCTTTCAAACCCTGACGTCTAAACTCAGCCTTATTTGCTTTGTCCGTGGCGCTATAAGCACCTTTGGCGCCTAGCCATGCACCCAACCCGGCGCCAATAGCGGCACCACCTAGTGTAGCCGCTGCTCCGACCCAAACTGGCCAAGTATCAGCAGAGGCTGTTTGAACTATTATTTGAACAGGCTGGCTTAGATACTCTGGCAGCAACGGCGGCACTCGCAGGGCCTCATAGCAAAACGCCCCGGCTCAAAGCCAGGGCGCAGAATTCGATAGTGGGATTATTCTGGTTCAAAATGCGGCAGAGCGCAAGTTATGCTGCCTTGGCGCTTGTGATTAGCCCTGCCACTGGAGCCAACGCCTCGCACTCCCAGCGGTCGAGCGTGTCCAGAAGCCGATCCCAGACGCCGCCCCACGTTGAGCGGTCGCGCCTGCTCCAGTCTCTCGTATTCACTTCTTCCCCATGCTCCAGCTCAATCCACGCCGCGATGCGCCGGGGATTATGCAGCCCTGGTCTGTTATATGGGTACGTTGTCTCGGCATGGTGGTGAATCGCCGCCGAAACAATCCAGCGCAGCTGACGCGCCGCTTCTGCCGGTGGCCGCTCTACCTGCCCCTGCCCTGGCAGCCGCATCTGCATACCAACGTGCATTAGCGCGGTGTGTATCCACTCTCGATCCTCTGCTAGCTCATCGCGTGTGAACGGCCCGAAGCAATAGCGAGCCAACGCCTGCATGTGCTTCGGCAAACGCTCAACGGCGCTAATAACCTGCCCTGCTTCCAGGCCATGCACTATCCGCCAGTCGTTGTTGTTACGCTGAGTGGTCTGCACCTGGGCGCCCATGCGCGCAATCTCTGCGGCGTACTGCATTACACTCCCGCGCTGTTCGTGATACGCATCAAAAATACATTGCCTGGCTGATATATACCGCATCACCACCCCCTGCCGTTGCGTTTTCGTTGCGTTATTGCGCAACTGTTGCGTTTTGTTGCCTGCCGCGTTGCGCGTTCTTCTTCAACCGCTTGTTCCCAAACGTCTTTTATCCGTTGCGGTGTTGCGTGCGGGAATCTCTTCACCCACTGCGTATGCACTGCCTTCCGTTGAGCTTGTGGCACCTGGAGCATCTGCCTTGCGATGAATCTCAATTCGCATTCACGCGCCCATTCGTGCCACTCAGGCGGGTAGCCATTGGTGCCGCCCAGCGGGCGACCATCGGGCCATGCGGTAGGGCGCTCGATCATGCCGCCACCTCGGACACCGGTATGATTTCGATCCAAGTTCCGGTCTCCGCCTGCCGGTCGATCTCGGGCGGCTCCATGATGACTCTACGCACGTACTCGCCCTGGTCGTCGGGCAGCACACCGGCGGCGACCAGTCCGTCCTCAAGGTGCTTCACATTGAGCGAGTAATTGCTGGTATCGCGCCGACGCACACCCTTGCCCAGCCTTGGGCGGAAAACGAGGTCTACGCATCCGCTAATCGGCTTGATGCCATCCCGCTTCACGACGTGGCGAACCAGCAGATGACAGCTATCGACCTCGCGTTTGCGTTTGGTCCAGTGCTGACGGGTGCCCACGTTGGTGCTGTTGGCCAGATAAGGGACGAATAGGCGCATCAGTCGCCCTCCGCTTCGTGGTAGCGGTTGGCTATCAGCTCGTCAGCTAGCTCGCTGCTCGCAGCCTCTCTTTCGATCTGCGTCTTTTTCCATACCTCCCAATTTTCCTCACTCGGATATTTAGCCCAATGGTCAATCGCCGCCAGCTCTGAAGCTCGCGCCTTCGCCAGTCGCTGCCCGGCCTTGGTGCTAATCATGATCATGTCGGTACTCCAAGGGCTCGCCCTGATCGTCATAGCCGTGCGTGAGGTAGAGACCCAAGCCAGTCAGGAACAACGCACCGGCGACGATCAGGCCTACTAAAATCCATGGGCTCATCATTTCACCGCCTTGACCAGGCCGCGCCTGGCGAGTTGGTCCAGTGTCAGCACAATGGCCTCATTCATCCGCGCTCTGCGCTCTTCACGGCTCAAGTCTTTGCCGTTGTCGATTAGCGAGACCATGATTCTGCTGGCCTCCTGTTCTGATTCTGCTGATGCGCGTTAGCCCATCTACAGTTTCCCGGCTCGTAATCACCATCATTATCTATGCGGTCAATACTCAGCCCTGGCGGCGGGTCCCCCATGTCTGCATAGAAATTCTCGAATGAAGAGACCCATCTATCACAAACCCGTATTCCTCTTACCCCGTACCACTCGTAATCAGCATGATTGGGGTTTTGACAGCGTCGCTTCATCCCAATCCAAGTTCGATAGGCTCTGGTGTAGCTTTTCCCGTGGGTTCTATTACTTTCGCCTCGCTGCTTTCCATGTTCGGACTTCCAGCACCCACACGATTTCGTATTACCTTTTTTGATATTTGAATAGGTCACATCCACAAAGCTTCCGCAGTCACAATTACACCGGTAAACGGTGTCCCTGCCGTTGCTTGAAAACTCCACTGCTATGAGACGGCCATATCTCGAGCCCATATTGCTTTGGTGATTCACTTTCTTTGGGCACATATCAACCCCCGTCGCGCAAGCTGAGCAATAGTTCTGCAAATGGCGTCGTCCAGGATGGCTCGGCGCTCCTCTTTGCTATATCTCGTTCCTGAATCAAGTTCGTAGTGACATGCCGGGCAAAGAGCTGCAGTGAGACAGTCATCAGCCTTGCTGCTCATGCCCTTGCCTTGGTTGCGGTGTGCGGCTTGGATGCCCCAGGCACCGCACAGCACGCAGCTATCAATTTCGTGCACGTTGCTGAGCCACTGAGGGCTACGGTGCGGTTTGGTGGACAGGTAGCACTCATTGGGCAGCATTACGCAGCCTCCCTTGCCAGCTTCTCGAAATAGAACTCAACCCTGATATGCGTCTCTACGATCAAACCGTGTTTCTTGGCCATGCGATAAGTGGGTGCATTACGGTCAAGCGCGCCAACGTAGCCAGCCAGCACATCGCGCCACTGATCTAGCGTGTATGTCGCCTTAGAGAGGTTGCATGGCGCGCAAGCGGGCATGAAGTTGTCGAGCGCATCGTTTTCAATGCGATCAGCCCCGACCAACTGGGTTTTATAGCCCTGCCCAGGCTGGCGAATCAGCTTATGCCGACGGAACACAGCCTTAACGTGGTCAGCATGCCAACGCTTGCCGAGCTCTTCCCCGCAGTATGCGCAGCGCCCTTTGAACATGCCGAACAGCTCTGCGCGCTCGGCTTTAGTGAGTCGCCTCATGCCACCTCCCTGTAGTCGCGCTGGTTAAAGCCTTTCAGGTTTGGATCCGTTAAGCGGAAACCGAGACCGGTGAAGTGCTGCCAGCACCGGTCCAGGTATTCGGTCTTCTGCGCCTTGGTCATGCCCCTGGTCACCGGGTAGTCATGGGGCTCCATCATCAGCTCGATGCGCTGCTCATATCCCAGCGAGCCCAGCACGCGTTTGCAGGCATCGCGGTAGGCGTCAGAGTCGCGGCAGAGAATGGCAATGCCAAAGTGGTACTTGCAGTAGCCTCGGTACCACTCGGCATCGCAGTCGCCTTGCAGGGCCGCTTCCTTGCACCACAGTCGCTGGAGGCGGTTCTGGTCCAGGCTGCGCTTTGGCTCGTGCTTCTGAACCACAATTTCGACCTGCCCCCACTGCTGGATGGCTTGGGTCAGCACGCTAGGCAGGCGGCCGATGGCGGCCAGCGCCTCGGTCACGCTGCTGGCCCGAGAGACAAATGGCTTGTTGGCTGGCTTGGTCATGCGGCACCTCCGGCAAACATATCTACCTGTGCTGTTTCTCGCTCAAAGCGGCCCTTGGCTGAAGCGAAGCAATCACGATCTATCTCAGTACCAACGAAATCACAGCCGAAGTAGTGAGCAGCAATGGCGCTAGAAGCACTGCCAAGATGGGTGTCCAAGATTTTCTGACCTGGCTCTGCATAGTTGGCCAACAACCATTCATAGAGCTTCACTGGCTTTTGAGTGGGGTGAATGCGCTTTTCGTTAAGTCGCTTGTTGCCATGAGAGCCTTGGATCATTCCATTCCAGCGGTACCGGAAGATGCGTACAGCTTTATCGAATGAGCTACTGGCCAGCTCAGCATCAGCGAACGAGCTAGCACCATTTTCTTTATCCCACACGATCCAGCCGGGGCCACTGGCATCGAATCGGTTACAGAAGTGATTGGCTCCCCAGATGATCTGGTGCTTGGATACGCGTTTGAGCTCATTAAAGTACTCAGGCCCTGGGACTTCCCAATGCTTGAGTTCGCCATACTTTCCAGCAGGAACCAGAGTGGCGCTGTATTCACCGTTGCGATAAAAACCAGGCTTGTTGGGGCCATCAAAGTAAGGCGGGTCAACAACGGCAAGATCAAATGCATTGTCCGGTTGAGAGCGCATGTACTTCATGCAATCCATATTGAGTAGCTGGATCATGCCGCACCTCGCTGCGTCCGGTAGCTGCCCCAGTCCAGCTTGAGCGTGGTACCACCGCCCTCCTGCATCCGGTCGATGATGCGCCTACCCATGTACTCCTCGAGCTTGTCGGCTTCCAGATTGCTAATCAGGATCGTTGGCAGCATCTGCTTGTAGCGCTCATTGATGATCTTGAAGAGCATCAAGCGCTCCCACTCGGTGCCAAGCTGCGCGCCCACCTCGTCCAGAATCAGCAGGTCGAGCCCACCAACGAAGGCGCGAATCGCCTCCCTCTCACTGCCAGCCTTGTCCTTGCTGAAAGCCCGCTCCTTAATCAAGTCGATCAGCTCGTAAACGTCGATGCCCATCACCACGCGACCGCTGGCCAGCAGCGCGTTACCGATGGCATAGGCCAAGTGGCTCTTGCCGGTCCCCACGCTACCGGTAAAGACCAGCCCGCCGCCCTGCTCCAGGCGTTGGTCAAACTTGGTGACGTAGGCACGGCAAACGCTCACCACGTATGATTGCTCACGGCTGACCACCTCAAAGCCGTTGAGGGTTTTGTTCACGAAACGCTTGGGAATCAGCGAGTCTTCACGCAGCTTCTCAAGCCGCCGGCGGCTGCTGGCTTCGCTGGTCTGGTTAACCTCGGCCTGGCTAACGCCTTTGGCATCCTCAAGCGCGCAGTGGGGGCAACCAGCCCACCGACCGTTGGGCATCTTGGTATTGGCAAACGCGCCATGAACCCGACAGCGGTCAGCTTTGTTTTCAGCGGTACCGGCGAGCATGCTGGCTAACTGGCCGCGCACTTGTGGGGTGGTTGTCAGTGATTGAGCCATGGTTAATCCCTCGCCCACGCTGGAAGTTCAAGATCGTTGGTGCCGTAGGAGCCCACGGGCAACGGTTGGGCAAAGCCCATGCGGCCGTCTTGGCGCTGGAGCTGAGCACCACGACCACTCTGGCGATTGATCAGCCACTGAGCTTTGACGCCTTGCCAGCCCGCCAGAATGGCCTCGTCAATCGCTTGGTCTGGCGTCATGCCCGGGATGGCTTCGCTAGCTTTCACGGCCTCACCAAGTGCCAGCATGAGCGCACGCTGGGTAAGCGGTTTTTTAAGCGCGTTGCGGTGGTCGATGAACGCCTTGGCGGCTTCGGCAGAAACCCCGTTCGGCAGATCGGCAAGATCAAGCGCTGCCGGTTTTGCTTTGGAAGGCTTCTTCGGCGTGGCGGGTTTTGGATTTTTAGGAACGGGATCGCTATCCCCTTCGAACGTAGTGAGAAGGGGTTTGTCTTTCCTGTCTTTATAGGTCGGCTCATTCTGGGCTGGTTTAACCGGCTCATTTTGGGCCGACTCGGCTCTTTTTGTTGGAGCCTTCCGTTTTGAGCCGGTTGAGGGTTCCCAGCTAGAAACATCCTTGTTCAAAGTAATCGGTGAACGGCTGCCACCTTTGCGAAAAATTACGTTGCGACGAACTAGCTCACTTATCACTTTTGAAACACGGGATTCGTGCATCTTGGTTAGTTTGGCAACATCCTCTGCGAAAATGCGGTCACTCTTTTTATTCCATCCATACGTCAAGCGGACGACCGCTAGCACTACGCGACGTTCGCGATCCGTAACTGGCGCTCCAATAATTTCGTCAAATAGCTCGTTGGCTATTCGCGTATATCCATCCTCCACTTGTGGCCCCTTGCTCGGCGCTGCCGGTGCCTGGGCGTCATCACGACGCGCTCTAAATTGGTTTAAATCGGCGACCTGTGCCATAATTAACTCCGTTACCTGTGTTGTTGAAAGCCCGCCCGCTCCCCAGCGTTAGGCGGGCTTTTTGCGTTTATTCCGTATCTCAAGACGACCTGACAGGGCCGCGTATTGGCCCCAAAAGCGGGCCTAAGCCCGCTGGTACTAAACCGCTCGCAGCGTGCGCTCACGGCGCATGGCATAGAGCTGGTCTTTTAACGGTCCCGCGATAGCAATGGCGTGATCGAGCATCACGTCCTCCACCGCCACTCCGCGCTGCGCGGCCTCCTGTTCCACCACGGCTTGATGCGGTGGCGACAAGCGCCGATACGTTCGTGACAAAGCTGCACGGTTCACAGTCACTCCTCGGGCCTCGTCCGGCCCTTCTGCTAAGCGCGTAAGCGCTGCATCATCTGCTCAGTGATGCGGTTTTCGATGAGGTGCGCCATGAGCGCTTCTACCATTTCCTGCTGTGCTGTTTGCACGCTGTGGCCATTGGCCAGGCGGTCGAGCAGCACGTCTTGCCGGAGGTTGATCACCTCCATGCCCACCAGGGCACACTCCCGAATGGCGTGGGAGATAACGCCCCCGTGGCGCATTTCTGCTACCTGCTCCAGCGCGAGGTATTCCGAATCCTTGAAGCGAACGCGAGCGGGGTTGTCCAGGTGCTCGCCTTCCGGCTTCCGAGTGGCAGGAATACGGGGTTCACGGTTCAGCATTGAGACTTCCTTCTTCTGGTTTGCTGAGTTCGCGGCCTTCACAGGCAGGCGGTTGGGGTTAAGCGGCTTTGATGGCGATAAGGCGCGGGCAAAGCTCGACAGCCTTAACCTTTCCGCTTGTGAGCTTTTCGGCTACCAAGGCATGCACCTCAGAAACGCCATGCCGACCAGTGGCCCAGCCAGAAACAGTGCCTTGCTTAACGCCCAAGGCTTCCGCTGTTTTCTGCTGGTTACCAAAGTGCTTGATGAGTTTTTGGACTGGGGTTTCCATAGGTATGCCTAAAATAGAAAGGATTACCGATATACTAGATATAGGAACACCTTTTTGCAAGCATATAGGTTCGCCTATATCTTGCTGGGATATGACTATCGGTGATCGGGTGAAGCGTGCCCGCAAACACGCAGGGCTAAATCAGAGGGAATTGGCCAAGGCCATTGGCATTACACAGCCATCCCTTTCAGAGCTTGAGCGCGGCGAATCCCGCTCAAGCGCTTACCTCGTTCAGATCGCATCTGTTTGTGGGGTGGACGCCTCGTGGCTGGCAACCGGCTCAGGAGAAATGCTTGCTTCTGCTGCAAGGCGTGCGGGCGGCTCGGATGAAATTGAGCTCCACAATACCGAGATTGTCGAAGGCGGCTCCCCCGTCTCTCCTGATGAAGTCGAGCTTCCTTGCTTCCGTGAAGTCGAGTTCTCTGCTGGCGATGGTTGTACTCAGGTTGTCGAGAACCACGGTCATACGATGCGCTTCCCGCTGTCTAAGCTTGCCAAGCGCGGCGTATCGCCAGAAAACGCGGCGTGCGCGACAGCCAGTGGCAGTTCAATGGAGCCCACGATTGCTGACGGCTCCCCTATCGCTATCGACAAAGGCACGCGACACATCATTGACGGCAAGATTTACGCACTCGATCACGGCGGCATGCTTCGCATCAAACGTCTCTACAAGCTGCCGCTAGGACGTGTGCGCCTGGTCAGCGACAACAGTGACGAATACCCTGAGGAAACGCACAGCCTAATGGGCCCTGACGCACCAAAGATTATAGGTCGCGTGTTCTGGTGGGAGGTCTTTGACTAATGCTACGAGCTGTTATTACGATCGGCGCTTTCCTATCAGGCATTGCCATTGGAATCGCCTGGGCAAATGATCAAACTTTGGTATCGAAAGCAGAAGCTAAAAATAGCGTTGAACAATGCAGTATGTATTTTGCAGAAAATGCACCCACCAGCTTAGGTGTTGAAGTTGGCGTCGCGATGTGTAGACAGGCCAGTTACTAACTACCTTACCTTCTAAAACCCGCCAACCTGGGCGGGTATTTTTTTGCCTATCAAAAAATATAGGTATTCCTGTTGACTGACATGAAAGGTATGCCTATATTTATGAGCAGAACACAGCGCACCGTGTTCAGGCCCTCACAGGCCACGCTCTTTAACAACAGGATGAGCCTAGCCAGCCGTAGCGGGTAACGCCGCGAGAGTTCGCTAGGAGTACGCCAGTCTGAGGCTGTCGAAATATCAGACCATCTTCCCGACGCCGGGAAGATGATCGAAAAGCCCGTTCACTGAGCGGGCATCGGGATGGGCTCGGCGCCGTGTCGGGTTTCGGCTGCGGACAATACGGCCCACGGGCTGCGGTACGTTGAGTCCATCCCGATGCTTCACGAATTACACAGGAGAGCGTTATGGCTATCACGGTTACTCGATCCAATGCCCATCCAGGCTTTGAGCACTGCAGATTTAAAGCGCGCAATGGATACCTGCAAGGGTTTGGAAAGACAGAGCAAGCAGCTATTGATGCTTTGAATGAGCGCATCGGTCGCCTTGGCTGGAAAGGCGATCATGACTTCACGGTTAAACCAGACTAGCCGCTAATCAACAGGAGGTGGTATGGGCGTCAAGAAGCAGCCAGACATTCACGTCTGCGACCGCTGCGGTCATGAAACAACGGACAGTAGCGATAGGCGCGGCAGTGAAGAGGGTTCATTAACACTCAATTGGCGAGGTAGTAGAGGCGGCGCTGCATATAACGGCGATTGGGGCGGCGTTAATCATAAAGGTGATGGCTGGCTATGCATGAATTGCACTGATGCTTTCCTTGAATTTATGAAGGGCGCCACCCGTTCCGCTGGGTAACGCGGCCTACAGCGTCCCTCTCCGCTGAGAATAGAGAGGGTATCGGGGAGTGTTCTAGGCATACATTGGTGGCCATGACTGCCAGAGCAAGTAAGACGAGCACTCCACCGATGTTAACGCCATTGACATCGACTCCTTGCAATGGAATGCGCAGCCCTCTACGGAGGGCTTTTTTATGCCAGTTGTAAAGCAATTCTTTACACCTCAATGGAGCGCCTATGTATACCGACAAGAAAGGCCATGTTTACGAAAGCGACGCTGACCTAGACAGCGCGATCTTGTGGTTGGAGCAAGATGCGGCTTATTTGCGCGCTCAGGTAGAGAAGTACAACGACCGCGCGGTTAAGCAGGCGGTGGCCGATAACGCCAAACACAGCGCTGAGTATGCCGACCATCTACGCAGCCTGCGCCCAACCGTCAAGTAATCCTTGTCAGTTGGAATAGCGCTGCATCGACGTTATTCCCGCGCTGCTTGGCCCCCTTCCACTGGCACTGCGAGGGGGCGCAGATACAGCAGGCAGCGCGCCCAATTCTATGAGAGGTGTTTATGAGTACGACCGAACAAGAAAAGCCGGTTTATCCCGAAATGCACGTCAAGGGCGTCCGCTTTTCGCTCTATAAAAACGGCGAGGTCTGGGCGCGAACCAAAGACTTGCCAGCAGAGCTTATCTCAACTCTGCGAAATAAAGAGGATGGCTCCGCCTGGAAACCGTCTCATAAAAACTTCAACAGCCTGTGCAAGCAGTTTGTGCGCTACGGCGATGTTGACCACCTCATTAAGCAGCAAGAGAAGATATCGAAAGAGCGCGGCAGGAAGCGCAACGCTGGCGTGGAGCTTTTCGAGGCCCTAGATGAGCTAGTTGCAGTCAACGAGATATGCGATGAAACAGGGTATGTCGACGGCGAAGGATTTGTGGATATTGAGGCGGCGCTAGATAAAGCCCGGGCCGCACTGGCTAAAGCAAGAGGTGAGACATGACCACACGCTACCTGATCCGCGAGAAGCGCGGAGACATCATCACGCCACGCCCTGACCTGGGCGTTTTTTTTGGCCTGCGTTTGGCCCGCACCACGGCCAAGCGACTGGGCCGTCAAAACTGATCAAGAAGGTGGTCAAGCATGCCAACGAGAACACTTAGCCTCATCGCGCTGGCCGCCATCATCGGCAGCATGATCGTGGCCAGCAAGCTGGACGCATCCGATAAAGAGCGGATGCATCGTAAATACTGCCAAGAAGTGGCTGTTTGGGAAGCTGAAAAAGCACGCGGTATTGACCCGCTAGACCGTACCGGTCACCCGGACTACCGGGGTAACGCTGCAGAGGTGTGCCCAGGTATGCGGCCCGCTGCATTCAGCCCCTCTTACCCTTCCCCATTATTAGTTCAGTTCTGAGGTGCTTTATGAACCGCAACAAGCTAATTCAGCTACGCGCAGAATCCCTGAGCGAGTCCATCCATGACGGTGACGCCGCAGGCATTGCGCGTTTCGGCACATATTTAAATGAGGTTGGCGACTTGGCCAGCGCCGTCGAAGAGCTCAACGCCACCACTACCGTTGCGGATATGGTTGATGCCTATATCCAGTCACCCGCTGGCGAAACGGTGCTGTTCGCCTGGGCCAAAGACGTTGCAGAGGACGAGCAACTGGGCGAGGAAGAAGACCGCGCCGAAATGGAAGCCAACTGGAGAGCGGCATGAGCGAATGGCGACTCACAGGCAAAGCAGGCTGGGATGAAGAGACAGGCGTGGCGGTTTACTACGTCACCAAAGACAGCACCAGCTTGAACGTCAATGACCACGTTGAGCTAGGCAAGCTGCTGGCGGAAGCGCAGGACCAAGAGCCAAGCCGCGAAAACTAAAAAGCCCCTTTCGTGCTGGAACACGTCAGGGGCCACCGATCATCGTCGAGATTGATCACTTCGGAGTATAAACCATGACACACATCAGCGAGAAGCCACGCATACGCGTGCCTTCCGGACGCTATCGCGTGGTCGATAGCTCTGACCACTTGGAGTTATGGCGCCAAGTCGACAAGACACCAACCACTGCTGTTCGTGAAGCCAGCGTAGATGGCCAGCAGATCACCACGCTGGATGCGATGCACGTCATCGAGCAAGCCACCAAGCTATTTGGCCCCATGGGCATAGGTTGGGGCTACCGCATCGAAGATGAGCGCTACGACATTGGCGCCCCGATTTTAGGCACTAAGGGTGAGCTAATCGCTAACGAGCAGACCCACACCATCCGGCTAGCACTCTGGTACCGCTGGCACGGCGAACGCGGCGAGGTAACGCAGTTCGGCCACACCCGCGCCGTTTATCGCACTAGCGGCGGTAAGTGGAAGACCGACGGCGAAGCGCCGAAGAAGTCGATCACTGACGCTATCAAGAAATGCCTGTCACTACTGGGCTTCGCGGCTGACGTCTATTACGGCAAGTTCGACAACAAGGACTATACCCAGGCACAGCAAGCGGCTACCCGCATTGCGGTGGCCGAAGACCAGGACGCCGAAATAGAGAAGCTCCGGCAGGATTACACGGACTGGCTTAAACGTGAGTGCGAAACCCTTCGCCACCAAATTCCCCACCCCAAGAGCATCGAGCTGGCTGCCGACAGAATGATCGGCCGCATTCCGGACAAAGCATCCATGGCCCGCGTCGAACCCGACAAAGGCAGAGGCATGATCCTCAAGGCCCGCGATGAAGGTATCGCCCGGGTATACGCCGAGAAGGAAAAGGCCAAGCAACCACAAGAGGTAACGCAAAATGACTAACGCAGCCCCCAAAACCGACTACAAAGGCGAACTGGTCAAGCTGGATGCCGTTGAGCAGGCCCTGGCAGGGCTGCGTGAGCAGTACGGCACTGTGCCCGACATGCAAACCAAGGCAGGCTATGCATTGTGCAAGAAGGGCATCAAAGAGCTGACCACGTACCGGACTAGTACCGATAAGCTCCGGAAGGAAATCACGAAGCCGCACCGCGACTTTATCGACCGCGTGAATCAATACGGCAAGGACCTGATTGAAAAGCTCGAAGCCATCGAGAAGCCGCTGAAGGACGCCAAGCAGCACGAAGACGAGCGCGCCGAGCGAGAAAAGCAGCAGCGCATCGCTAAGTTGCGTGAGCGTATTCAGGTCGAAATTCTCAGCTACAAGGACACAGCGGTTGGGCTCGACTCAAACGCCTTGGCTGAGCTGCATGATGACGCCGTGAACATCAACACGGACGGTTTTTTTGACGTATCCAAAGAGGCCGAGGACGCCAAAGCGGAGGTGCTGCAGCACATCAGCGACATGCACGCCCACGCTCTTGAGAAAGAACGCCTAGCTACCGAGCAGGCCGAAGTGGAAGCCGAGCGCCGCCGCTTGCGTGAAGAAAATGAGAAGCGCGAAGCCGAGCAAAAGGAGCTGGAAGAACTGCGCCGCTTCAAGGCAGAACAGGAAGCGAAGCGTAACCCAGCACCTCAGCCACAGCCGAAACCAGAACCGGAACCAGCTCCCCTGCCCGCCGCTGCTGAGCGCAAGCCATTGGACACCAGCCGCCTGAGCGCTGCCGCCCAGCGGCATGAAGCGGAGGTCTTGCGGGGTGGCCAGGTGCAAGCACCGGAGCAAGTCACGATCAGCCGCGGCGAATACGACCAGTTGCTCGCGGATCAAGCCAAGCTGCGCGCCCTGGAAGCCATGGGCGTCGATAACTGGTCTGGCTATGAACAAGCCATGCAGCAGCTAGCCGCTTAAACCTTCCCTTAACCTCTGGGGCCTCAAGGCCCCTTTTCTTTGGAGCCCACTATGAACCCTGTTCTCTTCTTCGACACAGAAACCACCGGCCTGCCCGACTGGAAATCCCCCAGCGAAAGCAAACACCAGCCCCACCTAGTGCAGCTTGCCGCGATCCTGGCAGACACCGACACGCGTAAGGAAATCGCGACGCTGGATTTGATCATTGCTCCAGACGGCTGGGAGATTCCCGCCGAGGTATCTGCCATTCACGGCATAACGCAAGCACATGCCGCTGCGGTGGGCGTCGATGAGTCGCTTGCCCTGAACCTTTTTTTCCAGCTCTGGAACCGGTACCCACGCGTCGCCCATAACCGCACCTTCGACCAGCGAATTATCCGTATCGCCGCCAAGCGGTATATGGGAGAAGCCGAGGCCGAAGCCTGGGGCGATAAGGAAGAATTCGCCGACACTATGCTGCTGGCCAAGCCGATCATGCAGATGCTGCCGAAAGGTAAGTATGGCTACAAGTCGCCGAAGCTGTCCGAAGCCTACGAGTTCTTCACCGGTAAGCCGCTGGAGGATGCGCATAGCGCCATGGCCGACGCCCGCGCCTGCATGGAAGTCTACTGGCACCTGCTTGATCACGAAGCCAAGGCCGCATGAAGTCCATCACCAAAACCGTCACCACCACTTACACGCCTGAATGGATCAAAAAAGAGTTCCTGGTTTACGGGCCGGAATTCAGAAAGGCCCGCGAGCGGTCGCGCAAAAAGTACAGCCGCTGCTTCGCCTGCAATACGCCCTTTCAGGATGGTGACGTCATGGCGCTTGGTGGGTTCGGGAAGCACGGCAATAAAGCGCTATGCCAAACATGCGCCACCGATATAGCTGACGATGAAAATGAGGCATCTCAATGACTCTTACCAGCATCCCAACCACATTTCACATCCATATCCCCATCCGCGTTCTGCTGAGCTACGGCGACAAGCGTCTCGGGGATATCGTCACACATTCCGAAGGCGTTGACGGAGCTCGCAAAGAGCTTCGGCAAATGCTCGAAAACGGCAAGCAAGTCCTCGTCTGTGACAGCAGCTGCGATAACCGCAATCCCGACGGCTCGTGCGCAGGCCATCCCAGCGCCAAAGCGGTAGTCGCCTAATCCTTACCCATCCTGGGGCCAATGGCCCCACTACCCCCACCTCCATGAGGTAACTCGCAATGTCCCAACACCCAACCGATGTGACCAGGTTCCTCGAGGACCTGGATGGCGGCGTATTGGCCGAGCGCCTAGGCACTGTTTTGAGCCACGCAGCAGCAGCGGCGACGAACAACCCGAAGAAGAAAGCCAAGGTGTCGATCGACATGACGATCGAGAACATTGGCTCCGGCAGCAAGGTAGGCGTCAGCCATAAGCTGGCCTTCAAGATTCCGACTGAGCACGGCACGCAGTCGGAAGAACACACCACAGAAACGGTCATGTGCGTGAACACGGGCGGCGAAATGACACTAGAGCCCAAGAACCAGTTCGACATGATCGGCCACCCCCACCGCGATAAAGACTCGCACCAGGAGAAGCACTGATGTCATTGACTAAAGACGCCCTGCAGCACCTTGAAGCAAACCACAAAACCGGTACCGAAGCCGCCGAGGGTCACGCGCTGATCGTCGGCGAAGGCTTCAAGCTGGTTGACATGGAGAAGTACCAGGGTCACCGCCGCCGATTCCGTGGCCAGTTCAAAACCAAGGGCTTGCGGGACTTCATTTCTTACGTATCAGCTCGTCAAGCAGATGCCCCGGTATTCATCGACCGCGACGCCATGGCGGCATGCTCCTATCTGGATATCGGCGACAAGTCACTGCCTGGCCACTGCGACCACTCCGCCACGCTCAATCTGCCCAAGACACCGGAGTTCAGCGCCTACCTGAATGCTGACGGCAGCACTTTCGGGCAGGAAGACATGGTCGAGCTGGTAGAAGATTGGGGCCATCTGCTTACGTTTGAGAACAGCAAGGGTGAACCGCTGGAGCGCGGCAAAGTCATTCATGCGTTCCGCAAGGTCAGCCTGGATGACCTAACCAGCATCGAAAGCGATAAGCAGGAGCATTCTAGCCGCGTGGGCGTTATGAACAGCGTCACCGTCAAGAATGCTGACCGTCTGCCCACGGTGATTTACTGGAAGGTCACTCCATACGAGGGCCTGTCAGAGCGCACTCTAGCGATGCGAGTTTCCAGCAAGACCAAAGGCGGTCCATCGTTTGGGCTGCGCGCTATCGCGCTGGACGCCGCTAAAGAAGAGATCGCCGCCGAGTTCGCCAAGCTGGTGACGGACGGCTTGCCAGAGAGCGAATGCTTGCTGGGCACCTTCCAGCCCTAACATCAGCACACAACCACAGAGGGCCTTCGGGCCCTTTTCATTTGGAGGTCACATGGCCCGAGGCATTAACAAAGTCATCTTGATTGGCAACCTGGGCCAAGACCCAGAAGTACGTTTCACCACAGGCGGCACCGCTGTCGCCACTCTCAACATTGCCACCAGTGACAGCTGGCTCGACCGCAACAGCGGCCAGCGCCAGGAGCGCACCGAGTGGCATCGCGTCATCTTATTCAAGAAAACGGCAGAGACTGCGCAGCAGTACCTACGCAAAGGCTCGAAGGTTTACATCGAGGGCCGACTACAAACGCGGAAATGGCAAGACCAGAGCGGACAAGACCGCTACACCACTGAAATCGTCGCTAACGATATGCAAATGCTGGATAGCGGCGGACAACACCAGCAAACCCCACAGCAGGGCGGTTACCAGCAACCACCTCAGAATCAGCAACGCATTGCTCATCAGCAATCGCCAAATAACTTGCGATATGATGCCAAGCGACCCTATGGCGCACCTGATCAAACGCAATATGGCTATTTCGATGATGAAATCCCGTTCTGATAACTCTGAAATATTAATTCAAATAAAACTATATTTCACTCTTGTGACAAATTACTCGAAATTAAAATGCATAACTTTCAATTATACATCTTAAAATTACAGCAACCCTCTAACTACGCACAGTAACATCAATCAGAACAGATTGAGCTAAAATATTTTTCTTTTCATCAATATTTAACTCAGGCATTTCAACAGAAATCATCCCAAAGCCAGAAAGCTGATTAATATAATTACTCAATAAATCATAATGCAAAAAAGGTTTTAAACTTGTAGTAAATAAGGGAAATGAAACATCAAAGCCCTTAAACTTTACCCAGCGAACAGCATTATTAGGCCTGGGAATAAAGCTCAACTCAATAGAAGCATTTATTAACAAAACAAAAAAATCAATGTAAACAACCTCCAGCTTATTGTAATCACCCTTAAACTCATTAATCAAACTCACTTTATCAACAAGCTTAGTTGCAATTTCATTAAGTTTCGAAACCGCCCCCTTATCTTTGCCATGGGAGCACGTGATTACATTAGAGGGCGAGTTCAATGGAAACAGAATTTTATATAAATCGAAAGGATTAAACTCCCTCAAACCAAAGTCATTACTCTTATTGACCAACTTATCAAACTCCTCTAAATGCTTATAGAAATTGGAAAATGAATTCTGCAGATAGCTCATTTCAATCTGTTTTTTTGTCTGCTCTGATCTATGACTGGTAGCTATCAAGGCCACTAACGGAAACAATAGAGATAAAACCCCCAAAGGAACCTTGTAAATTTTCACTAATCCATCAAGCCCTTCGTACCCTGGCACGAAAACCAAACTAGAACTTTTATATATATATATAGCGATTGCTACTGCTACAACAATGACAAACAAAACTGGCAACCAAAATCTTTTAAGCTGCAACAACGATTTTTCTTTCACGGCAACTCCAAAATGTCTTTAGAAAACCCAAAAATTTCACGAGAGACCATATTATATGTATTTTGATAAAGTTATAAAGCATCTCCACTTATTTTGCGGCCTTGGTGGCGGTGCACTTGGCTTCAATCGAGGCCATGCCCGCATTGGCAACACGGAAGCCAAATTCCAATGCCTGGGCGGCATTGATGTAGACCCAGGTGCTATCGCTGACTTTCAGCGGCTCACCGGCACCCCTGGAACCGTGCTAGATATGTTCAGCCGTGACCAGTACGCCGCCTTTCATGGGCATGAGCCACCCAGCGAATGGAAGGAAGCCACACCTGCCGACATACAGGCAGCCGCTGGCAACCAGCGCCCCAACATCATCTTTCTAAGCGCGCCATGTAAAGGGTTCAGCGGCCTGCTCTCTCAAACTCGCAGCACCACGCCGAAGTATCAGGCGCTGAACCAGCTCACGGTTCGCGGCATGTGGCTTGCCTTAGAGGCATGGGCCGACGATCCGCCCGAGCTGATCATTTTTGAGAACGTGCCACGTATCGCCAGCCGTGGCCGAGAGCTGCTAAGCAAAATCACCAGCATGCTGCAGCGCTATGGCTATCACGTTGCTGAAACCACGCACGACTGCGGCGAAATCGGGCATCTAGCGCAGTCACGCAAGCGCTTCCTGCTGGTGGCACGCCATGCCGAGAAAGTGCCGCCCTTCCTTTATGAGCCCATCAAGCGACCGCTTCGCGCCGTGGGCGATGTACTTGGGCAAATGCCGATGCCAGGTGATGCGCTGGCCGGACCTATGCACCGTGTGCCTCGCTTGCAGTGGAAAACATGGGTGCGCCTAGCGTTTGTGGAAGCCGGTAGCGATTGGCGGTCACTGAATAAGCTGGCGGTCGAGGATGGCTACCTGAGTGACTACCTTATCGTGCCCGAATATCGCTCTGGCTACATGGGCGTGAATCACTGGCATGAACCAATGGGTACAGTTGCAGGACGCAGCACACCCACCAACGGGGCCTTCAGCATCGCTGATCCTCGCTTCAATCAGTCCGCCAAGTGGAAGGATGGACAAGCCTACGGCGTACGTCGGTGGGATGGCCCAACCGGTGCCATTACGGGCCAGCAGTCGCCCGGGCAAGGGGCGTTTGCGGTCGCAGACCCACGCCGCAAAGGGCCGACTTATGGCAAGTACGCTATCACGCCTTGGGATAAATCAACCGGCACCGTCATATCAGGTAGCACCACTGGCCAGGGAGCTTTTGGCGTTGCCGATCCACGCCCGGGGCTGAGCCGGTCGAAAGGCGACCATTATTTAACCGCTGGCCACTATGGCGTTGTGCCATGGCAATCATCGTGTGGTGCCGTTTCAGCATCCGCTGGCCATGACAATGGCAATTGGTCGGTTGCTGACCCTCGCTTGCCTGAGCCCAACGACAAGCTGGTAGCCGTGATTCGCGCACTAGACGGCACCTGGCACCGCCCCTTTACCACTTTTGAACTGGCCGCCCTTCAGGGGCTAGTGGATCCCTACGAACACCTCGAGCTTGAGGGCTTGAGCGATAGCGCTTGGCGTGAGCGTATCGGTAACGCGGTGCCTGCACCTGCGGCTGAAGCTATCGCCAGCGTAATGGGTACCACCCTGCTGCTGGCTTGGTCTGGCGAAACCTTCGCGCTAGGTAACACGCCTATCTGGGTGCGGAATGTCGCTGCCAGCCTATCGCTTCAGCAACCGAGTCACACTATCAACTAAAACGTAAACACTTAGAGAGGTGAAGCATGAAACTGAATATCACAACTCACATCATCGGTGATGACGAAAACGATAAACGCCCAATAGTTGCGGGAGGGAAAGTAGAAATGGCCAGCGCCCTGGGCGACCTAAAAGCAGAAGTCACCGAGGGTAAGCATAAGGGCCGCATCATAGAAGCTTTTGCGTGGCTCGCTTGCGGTAAAGAAAGCGCGACCATCAATATTACCGAGGCCTCAACAGGCCACTGCCTTGAGCGGGTCCATGCTATTGCGGTCATCAACGGCAAACCATGTAGCGCAACAAAGCTACCGGACGAAGCCTTGTGGAACATGACGCCCAACTTTATGGAAGCGGCCAAGAAAGCAGGTTTCTACCGCTTCGAGAAGGCAACCGATATAGAAGCCGATGTACTTTTCGAACGCATCGACGGCTTGCCGAAAATCAAAGCAACTGGCTCGCTGGTGGCATAGAAGAAACATGAGCTATTACCCCAAACCCACCATGTGCATGTCCTGCCGCCACGCTATAGCCGATTGTGGCCACCTGCCCTTTTCATCTATGCCTGTTCTAAGTACGAGCAAACGCCGCATTATAGTCAGCTGCACGGAGTACCAAGATGCTCGACCAGCTCCCGAACGCCAAGCGAATCGCCGAGATAGTCCGCAAACGGCGGCTTATTCCTGATACGCCACGCTGGCGATTATCGACCAGATTGTTCAAAGACTACCGCCGCCAATGAGCGGTTTTTATTGTGAGGTGTTTATGAGCGAACTAAAGCCTTGTCCATTCTGTGGAGGCAAAGCCGAGCTAGTTACCGGTGCTCCAGAATATTGGGTGAGATGCCTGACATGCGGTGCAGGTACCGATACTACCGCGAGCAGTAAACGGGCTACCGATAATTGGAATCGCCGTAAATCGCCTGATGGCTACCAGCTTGTGCCCATCGAAATGACCGATGACATGCTTGCGGCTGGATATCTTGGCGGCGTTAAAACAGTTGCTAAGAACTATGGACATTACTGCAAGAGTGAGAAGGACGCATGGCGGCGAATGCTCCGCGCGGCACCCAAAGCGCCATGTTAATTTTTCCCACCGATCAATAGGCCGCCAATTGAGCGGTTTTTTTGTGCCTGGAGAACGCCATGGGCGAAATGCTAATGAGCCGCGATGAAGCGGCCAAAGAATTGTCGTGCCACCCCGCCACTATTTCCAAATGGGTCAAGTCAGGCACCCTGCCCGGCATGAAGATCGGCGGCAAAACCTACGTCAACAAGCAAGCACTCAAAGCGATGATTGCCGGAGATGCACCGGTCAGCCACACTACCGATGCACCCGGCGCGATAACGGGAGGTAAGCCATGCCGTATAAGCGCCCAGACTCGCCGTTCTGGTGGGTCTACCTATCCCCGCCGGGAGGCGGCGAGCCAATTAGACGCTCTACTCGGACGACCGACAAGCAAGCGGCTGAAGCGCTAGAGGGGAAATGGAAGGCGCAGCTCTATCGCCAATCCTATTGGGACGAAGCCCCCGAGCGCAGCTTTGCCGAAGTGGCCACCGAATACCTGATCGCCAGTCAGGACAAGCGCTCATTGGCCGATATCAAGATGCGTACCGGCAAGCTCTACGACTTCTTTGGTGCCGACAAGGTCATGGGCAAGCTGGAAGGCGCCGACGTTCGCGCCTTTATTGCCTTTCGGCAGCGTGAAGGCGTCGGGCCTGCCACGATCAACCGAGAGCTGGCGATACTCGCCGCCATGATTACCCACGCGGTCACGCATCTTGAATGGTCGCTACCCAACCCTGTGAAGGGCCGGATGCTGAAAGAGCCGCCCGGGCGCGTGCGCTGGATCACACGGAAGGAGGCGGACACGCTGATCGAGAAAGCCAAGACCACCCGTGAGGGCGAGCGCTTGGCCGACTTCATCGAGCTTGCCCTGCATACAGGGGCGCGCAAGGGGGAATTGCTCAAGCTGGAGTGGCGGCGGGTGAACTGGGAGCACGCGCTGATAACGCTCGAGCCCGAGGACAGTAAAGCAGGCAAGCGCCGCACGATCCCGCTCAACGAGTCGGCCGTGGCCGCTCTCAGGAGACGGTACCGTTACGCGCAAACCTACTGCCCTTCCTGCCCCTGGGTATTTTGCAAGCGTGACGGCAGTCGTTACGTGTACCCGAACCCGGTGTTCAAAAAGGCGTGTGCGCTGGCAGGCATCAAAGACTTCACCATCCACGACTTGCGGCATACCTGCGCAAGCTGGCTGGTGTCGGAGGGCGTGCCGCTGGCCGATGTAAAGGAAGTGTTGGGGCACTCGACGATCAACATGACGGAGCGCTACGCACACCTGGCGCCACACCGAGCGAGGGACGCCGTGGCCAAGCTTCAATCACGTTCTCATCACGTTAAAGAACCGGTGGAGAATATCGAGGCGCTGCTGGGGAGGAAAAAGAAAGCCTAGAAACGAAAAAAGCCCCGTAAAAACGAGGCTTTAGAATCGAGGTGGCGGAGGGACAGGGATTCGAACCCTGGATAGGCTATTAACCTATGCCGGTTTTCAAGACCGGTGCATTCAACCGCTCTGCCATCCCTCCGGCTTATGGGTGCGTATAATAACAGCTTCTCCTTGTAAGTCAACGCCTTTTGAATAAATTAGTAAAGCCTTAAGCCTACCCGGGTAATGTCGCCGCCTTCCATTTCACTGACGACCCAGTGAATGCCGTGCCAGTCCACGTCGTCCCCCACCACTGGGTGGCCGCCCACCCGCAGAGAGACGAACTCGGCCAGGGTCATCTCCTGCTCGCCGGGGCTCAGAGTCAAGCCATAGGCTTGAGCGATGTCTTGCATTTGGGCGTTGCCGTCCAAAGTAAAGGTGCCAAAGAAGGCGCGCTCTTGCTTGAGCTTGGCATCGCCATTGAACAAGCGATTCAGGGCCACCAGGTCTTCACTGCGACCAATCACGCAGACCACATCCCCCAGTTTCAGTCGGGTGCTGCCTTTGGGGTGGAGCATGACGTGGTTGCGGAACAACGCCGAGATCAAGGCGCCGGAGGGAAACCGCAGCAGCCGGATAGGCACATCGTCCAGGTCCTGGTTTTCTACCGTGTAGACGAACATTTCAAAATCGTTTTCCGGCAGGATGCCCAGTGGACCGCGACGGTTGGGCATGGTACCCGCGGGTACTTCTACTTTCAGCCAGCGGGCCATGAGGGTGAGAGAGCCGCCTTGAATCAGCAGCGACATCAGCACCACCGCGAAAGCCACGTTAAAGTAGAGCGAGGCATTCTCTACCCCGCCAATGACCGGGAAGATCGCCAGCACAATCGGCACCGCCCCGCGCAGGCCTACCCAGGCAATAAAGAAGGTTTCTCGCCAGCGGAACTTAAAGAAAGGTTTGATAGTAATCAGCACCGCGATCGGACGAGCCACGAAAATCAGCGCCAGCGCAACAACCCCAGCAGGCAATGCCACTTCCCATAGCTGGCTGGGGGTCACCAGCAGGCCCAGCACCAAGAAGAGTCCAATCTGGCTTAGCCAGGCTAGGCCATCGTGTACCGGTAGAATAAAGTTCAGGTGCCGCCCTGGCTGGTTACCAATCATCAAGCCAGCCAGATAAATCGCGAGGAAACCACTGCCGCCCAGCACGCTGGTTAGCCCGAATACACTAAATCCAAGTGCAAGCGCCAACATGGCGTAAAGGCCGGGCGCTAAATCGAGCCAGCGCAGCAGTTTGGCGCTCAGCCAACCGCCACCAATGCCCACTGCCAAACCAATACCAAACTGAGAGATAAAGAACAGCAACGTTTCGGTAATGCCGCCAATATCCCCAACCAGCAGCTCCACCAGCATTAGCGTTAGGAAAATTGCCATCGGGTCGTTGGTACCCGATTCAATTTCAAGCGTGGCCCCTACCCGTTCGTTCAGGTTTACACCGCGGCCGCTTAGCATGGAGAAAACGGCGGCGGCATCGGTAGAGCCTACAATCGCCCCCACCAACAACCCTTGCACTATCGAAAGGTCGAAGACCCACATGGCGATAACGCCGACAATGGCACTGGTAATAAAGACGCCAAAGGTGGCCAGTGAAAGTGCGGGGCGAAAGCCTACGCGGAATGTTTTGAAACGGGTGCGTAAACCACCATCCAATAGGATCATGGCCAGTGCCAGATGGCCAATGGCGAACGCCATGGAGTAGTCGTCGAACTCGACGCCTAGCAGGCCCTCTTCGCCCGCCAGCATGCCCAGGCCCAAGAAAATCAGCAGCAGCGGCACGCCAACCATTGATGAAAGGCGGCTCGCTAATATGCTGAGCGCCATAAGGGAACCACCTACCAGGAAGAACGTATAAATTGCGTCCATGTCTCTCCGTCTCTACATCAATGCCGTTCTATTATTACATGTCGGTGCTGAATTTACTGAGCGTGTTCGCTTGGTTTATGCAAGGGGCTAGCCAGGTGCTTTACCTGAAAGCTAAACTTCGCCGTCCTACCATCGGGAGTTGAGGTTATGTTGAACGCTTTTTTGCGTGGCCGTTCATTTCTAGCACTGTCATTGGTCTTTTTTTTATTATTTTCATTTTCAGCGACTTACGCAAACGAAGAGCGTGATTCAGGAAACCTCGACGCCCCTCTTTCTTTAGAAAGCGATGTAGCGCTTCCTGAAGGGCTGTGGCCTGCAGGCGACAACAGCGCAGCTGAAGTGCCTGAAGAAGCGCCCAGTATGGCGGTGATTCCCCCGCCCCCTCTCGATCCGCCGCCACTGAAACAGCTAACGCTGATGCTAGATTGGTACTTAAGCCCCCAGCATGCCGCCCTCATCGTGGCGAAAGAGCGGGCCCTGTTTGCCGCCCAAGGGCTTGAAATCGAGCTATTAACCCCAGCCGACCCATCCATTGCGATTAAGCTGCTGGCGGCCGGAGAAGTTGATTTAGCGCTCACCCGCCAGCCGCTGCTACATTTACATGCCCACGATGGCGCGCCAATTACACGCATCGCCACGCTGATAGAAACACCGTTAAATGCAGTGATCGTGGCAGGTGAAGCGCCAGCACCCGCAGCGGTTGCCGACGCCCTAGCCGATTTACACTACGGTTATTCCACCCGCGAGGGGCGTGATGTGTTAGTGGAACAACTTCTGCCCCGTTCAGTGCGCCAAGTCGATGACTTCGTTGCGCCTGAAAGCGTCCATTTTGATGCCGCCGATGCACTACGTTCGAGCAGAGTCGACGCCGTGGCGGATGGTTTTTTTCATACGCTGCCCCAGCAGCTCGCCTCCGATGGCATCGTCACTCATACCGTGCGCTACAGCGACATCGATATCCCGCGCCACGATGGGCTGATTCTATTAGCCAATAGCGACTCCGTTGCTCGTCAGGCCACCACCTGGTCGCGGGTGCTGATCGCTCTGGAAGAGGCCAGCAACTGGATGATTGAGCACCCCGAAGAAGCCTGGACGCTGCTGGTCACAACACACCCCGTACTGGATAACCCCATCAATCAAGAGGCGTGGGATGACCTGCTCCGCCGCGTTGCGTTAAGCCCTGCGGCACTAGACGAGCGGCGCTATGCGGCGTTTGAAAGCTACTTGCAGAGTGCGGGCGTCACAGAAAATTCAATTCCCATCACGCGGCTGGCGGCGAACCCCCACTTACTGATGGAGCGCTAACCCGCACGCCGTAATTACGATTGCGCCGCTATAAAGGCGTCGATCGCTTGCTGAAACGCATCAGGCTGGTCGGCATGCAGCCAGTGGCCAGCGTTTTTGAGGGTGACCAGCCGCGCCCGAGGCAGCACTTCACGCAGCGCTGGCAGCATATCGTCGCTCACGTAGTGGGAATCGGCACCGCGCAGTACCAGCGTCGCGCCTTCAAACGGGGAATCACCATCGGGCTCACCGATGATGGCCTCGTAGCCGTGTTGAATTTCATCCAGGCCAACCCGCACGCCCATAATGCCCTGCTCATCGCGCACTAGGTTGGTGGCCAAAAACAGCCGCGTGGGGCGCGAATCGACGTGCTCTGCTAGCAGGGCGTCTGCTTCGCGGCGATTGGTTGGCTTGCCTTTTCGTACTTGCTCCAGGGCAGCAAACACATCGTCATGGCCGTGCTGATAGGCCACCGGGGCAATATCGGCCACCATTAGCGAGAGGCAGCGCTGCGGCGCTTGGCGCGCCAGCGTAATGGCTACCTTGCCGCCCATGGAGTGGCCTAAAATATGCGCTTGCTCAATACCCAGCTTATCTAACGCTGCCAGCACATCCTGGCTCATGGCGCGATAGCTCATGCCTTCTGCGTGTGGGGAGCGTCCGTGGTTACGCAGGTCCACCGCCACTACCCGGCGCTTGCGCTGCCACACTTTCAAATGCGAGCGCCAATTATCGGCACTGCCGAGCAAGCCATGAATCACGACCAGCGGCTGGCTATCCGCGTCGGCGTCAGCAGGCAGGTCAATCGCGTAAAGATCCACGGGGACATGGTCGGTCATGCTATTTCCTTATCGGTTAAGCGGTTCGCGGCGCAGCATCGTCCTGCCCTGTCCATACCACCAAACGACGCGTTAGCCATGCGAGCAGCAGGCCATAGAGCGGCAGGAAGAACAGCAGGCTAATGCCCAGCTTAATGGCGTAGTCAACGGCAGCAATTTCTACCCAGTGCTGAGCCATAAAGGGGTCAGGACTGTTATAGAAGGCGGTGGCAAAGAAGGCAAACGTATCGGCAAGATTGCCCAGAATGGTCGAGCACACAGGTGCGACCCACCACGCCCACTGGCGCAGGCGGTCAAACACCTGCACATCGAGCAGTTGCCCCAATACGTAAGCAAGGAAGCTTGCTACTGCAATGCGGGCAACAAACAGGTTCCACTCGCCGAGTGCCTCAATGCCGGCAAAGCTGCCGCGTGGGAAGATCACTGACACCACGTAAGACACCAACAGCGCCGGAAACATCACGCGTAGGATAATCGTGCGGGCTGGCCCTTTACCAAATAGGCGCACCGTTAAGTCGGTGGCTAGAAAGATAAACGGAAAGCTGAACGCGCCCCAGGTGGTATGAAACCCAAACAGCGTAAACGGTAGCTGCACCAGATAGTTACTGGCAGCAATGATGGCGATATGGAAGGCGACCATTACCATGAGACAACGGCGATGCTGAGCGTCGGTTAAAGCAAACATACAGATTGGCCTTTTTTTGGTTGATAGAGGGGTTAGGGAACCCTCGAAAAAGCGCGTTGAGCGCCACTGGGGCGCGCATTATACGCGTTCCTCACGGCAAACGCACAAAGCCGCCCATGGGGTTGGGCGGCTTTGTGCGTGGTTTGAGTGTAGCAGAGAAGATGCTTAGCTATCGGTGGAGGTTGCTTGATCGGCAGCACCCACGTTGCGTTCACGCATCGCTGCATGCACATCTTCCAAACTGGTGGGGTCATCAATGGTAGAGGGAATGCCGAAGGATTTTCCATCGGCGATATTGCGCAGCAGTTTGCGCAGTATCTTGCCCGAGCGGGTTTTGGGCAACCGGTTCACTACCAGCACCTGCTTAAAACAGGCGATGGGGCCGATATGTTCACGCACGCGCTCAATCAGTTCTGCTTCCAGGGTTGCTTCGTCGCCGTTAAAGCCATCTTTGGGAATCACTAGCCCCACTGGTAGCTGCCCTTTTAGTTCATCATGAATGCCGATTACCGCACATTCCGCCACTGCCGGATGCGCGCCCACTACTTCTTCCATCTCACCGGTAGAAAGGCGATGACCCGCTACGTTAATCACATCATCGGTGCGCCCCATGATGAACAGGTAGCCCTCCTCATCAAAGTAGCCGCCGTCGCCGGTTAGGTAATAGCCAGGGTAAGCGGCCATGTAGGCACTTTGAAAGCGCTGCGGATCACGCCATACACCCACCAAACACCCCGGCGGCAGCGGCTGCTTGATGACGACGCTGCCTTGCTGCATGGCGGGCGCTTGTTCGCCGTCGCGGTCCAAAATCTGCACGTTGAAACCAGGCACAGGGTAAGTAGCAGAGCCTGCTTTAGTGGCCGCTGCTTCAATGCCCGGCAAGTTGGCGGCAATCGGCCAGCCGGTTTCAGTTTGCCACCAGTGGTCGATGACCGGCACATCGAGCAGGTCATCCAACCAATGGAAAGTCGGTGGATCTAAGCGCTCACCAGCAACATATAAGTGCTGCAGGCTGCTAATATCGTACTTTTCTAGCTGCTTGGCCTCAGGGTCCTCTTTTTTGATGGCCCGAAACGCTGTTGGGGCGGTGAAAAAACTCTTCACTTTGTACTCATCAATCAAACGCCAAAACGCCCCTGCATCCGGTGTTTTCACCGGTTTACCTTCATACACTACCGTGGTGCAACCGCGCAGCAGCGGCGCGTAAACGATATAGGAGTGCCCTACTACCCAGCCCACATCCGAAGCGGTAAACATCACATCGCCTGGATTAAGGTCGTAAATCACTTCCATCGAATAGGCCAAGGCGACCGCATAGCCGCCAGTGTCTCGCACCACTCCTTTGGGCTTACCGGTAGTGCCGGAGGTATAGAGCACATACAGCGGGTCGGTGGCTTTCACGGGTACGCAATCCACAAAGGGAGCATCTGCCACGAGTTCTTGCCAGTCCACATCGCTAGGTTGTAACTCTGCACGATGCGCTTCGCGCTGAAATACCACGCAAGCATCTGGCTTGAAGCTGCTCAGCGAGATAGCTTTTTCGACAATGGGCTTATAGGGCAGCACCTTATCAACTTCGACTCCACAGGAAGCAGCAATCACTACTTTCGGTTCGGCGTCTTCAATGCGTACCGCTAGCTCGTGGGGGGCAAAACCACCAAACACTACCGAGTGCACCGCGCCTAAACGGGCGCAGGCGTACATGGCAATCAGCGCCTCAGGCACCATGGGCATATAAATAATGACACGGTCGCCTTTGGTTACCCCCAGCTTGGCAAGACCGCCAGCAAACCGCGCCACCCGGTCACGTAGCTCAAGGTAGCTAATGGTTTGCTTGGATTGAGTAACCGGTGAGTCCCAATAAATGGCGGGTTGATCACCGCGCCCTTGCTCAACGTGGTAGTCAATGGCGGCATAGCAAATATTCAGTTCGCCATCGCCAAACCAGCGAGCGTGCTGCTGGTCGTCATAGGTAAGGATGGTGCTAGGCGGCGTGTACCAAGGCAGCTTTTTGGCCTGCTCGGCCCAGAAAGTCTCAGGATGCTCAATAGAGTGCTGGTAGGTGCGCTGATAGAGGCTCATGGTGACCTTGTGATTATTGTGTCGGTTGATAAGCATCTTCGAAGCAAAGATGAATTGTTGACACTTTATAAAGTAACCATCAATTTCACCCTCATACTATGGGATAAAACGCGACCAAAGCCGTAGCCAAACGCAGACATTGTCGACAAAAAAGCCTTCACTACCATTGATAGAGCGTTAAACCCATATTTGGACAAAAACCGCTAAATTACTGATCATTAAACAACCCAATCCTCGCGACGCGACGATGGCCACATAATCTATAACAACGCTGTCACTACAGTGTAGGCAAGGAGATCCTCATGTCTGCTTCTACTAGCGCCGCTGAACGTCTTCTGGAACATAACTGTCATGCTATTGAAGCAGGCACTAACCTGCTCAAAGCGTTGGCGAATGAAAAACGCCTGCAGATCCTGTGTTTGTTGGCAGAAAAAGAGCTGTCGGTAACGCAAATTAATCAGCAGCTTTCATTGAGCCAGTCGGCGCTTTCTCAGCACTTGGCGATTTTGCGTCGCGACCAGTTGGTCAATACGCGGCGGGAGTCTCAAACCATCTATTATTCACTCAGCAGCGAAAGCGCCAAGGCAATTATTAACACCCTGGCGCAACACTATGCTGCCTAGTATTGGGCACTCAGTCTTGGCTACTTAGCACTCGCTGTTCAAGCGAATCTAACGACGCTGCCAGCCTGCCGCGTCGATCACGCCCAGAGCCTTCACCATGGCATGCTCCACGCCCGCCGATACCGCTAGCCCGACCTTGCGGCTGATGGTTTTCGGCGGCTCTAGCTTCACGCGATACACCTGCGCTTGAGAAATACGTTCTACTAAATAGGCCTCGCTGGTTCCGACACTATCCACCAGCTTCTGCTCTAATGCTTCACTGCCGTACCAAATCTCTCCGGTGGCAAGTTTTTCAATATCCATATCAGGCCGATGCTTAGCCACGTAAGTTTTAAATAGGCGGTGAGTGTTTTCTAGGTCATCGATAAATTTCTCACGCCCTTCTTGGGTGTTTTCCCCGAGCACGGTCAACGTGCGCTTATATTTACCGGCAGTAAGTAGCTCAACATCGATATCGTTGCGTTTGAGAAGGCGATGAATATTGGGCACCTGGGCGACCACGCCAATAGAGCCAATCACCGCAAACGGCGCGGCTTTAATGTGGCTGGCGGTACAGGCCATCATGTATCCACCGCTGGCGGCCACTTTGTCGATGCATACCGTGGTGGTGAGCCCCGCTTCTCGCAGCCGGTCCAATTGAGCAGCGGCTAAGCCATAGGCGTGTACCAGACCACCTGCTGATTCCAAACGCACAATGACTTCATCATCAGTGCTGGCCACCTCAATCACCGCCGATACCTCTTGGGCGAATTGCTCGGCTTGTGAGGCTTTAATATCGCCATGGAAATCCAGCACCCATACTTTTTGGGCGTTTTGGGCCTCGCTCTTGTCTTTCTTGGCCGCCTTTTGCCGGGCTTTCTCTTCGTGGCGAAGCGCCTTAACCAGCTTTTTACGTGCGCCATGCACTGTTGTTGTCACGCGTAGCCGACGATTGCGCGCCCGGCGTTGATCATTAAGCGACTCTACATAAAGCTTAAGGCCATGTTCGCTGCTCTCTTTATTACGCCGCATCATCACCAACAGAATCCCAGCAGCGGCCATCACTAAGATTGTCTGCAGTAAAAATGTGCCCATTTCCGCGAGCCATTCAGTCATCATCGCTCTCCTCTTGCTGTGTTGATACGGTTCAAATGTGAATTTTTTGCTCTCTAGCACGCAAACATTGCGTGGACTGCTAATGAGACTTGATTAAAACAGATGTTTAAAATAGTCTCACCCAAAGCATCAACTGCTTGTTAGCCGACTAACGCTTAGGAACTAATCTATGTCATCTAATACACTTGAAAAGTTGCAGTCCCGCTTCGACCCAGAGGCGGCAAAAGGGATGAATGAGGTTTTTCAATTTCATTTTTCCGACGCCGGCAGTTACTACCTGGATATCCAGGACGGTACGCTGGGTGTACATGAAGGTGAGCACGACGATCCATCGGTCAGCCTAAGCATGAGCACTGACACGCTAAAGGGCATTATGAGTGGCGAGATCAACGGCATGACAGCCTTCATGACTGGCAAGCTTAAAGCCACCGGCAACGTAATGCTGGCGACTAAGCTCACCAGCTTGTTCCCCAGCCAGTAAGCCTGCCCTGCTAGCGCCATCGCGCCAGGTGGGTTTCAATTAAGTCACGCGAAATTGTGTAAGGCGGCGGCAGCGACGGCAGCTGCCGCGGTGAAAACCACGCGGCATCACTAATTTCTACGCCATCAATTTTGATGCGCCGCGTGGTGGCTTCGGCAAAAAAGCCAAACATCAGCGAATGCGGAAAAGGCCACGCCTGACTATGGTGGTAACGCAGTTGGTCCACATGCACGCCCACCTCTTCAAATATCTCTCGATGCACGGCCTCTTCCGCCGACTCCCCAGGCTCAATAAACCCTGCCAAAGTAGAGTAACGCCCAGGTGGAAAACGCGGGCTACGGGCTAGCAGCATCGCTTCACCACTGGTCACCAAAGTAATGATACAGGGCGAAATACGCGGATAGTTACGATGACCGCAGGCATAGCAGTGCATCGCGAACTCTGCTTCAAGCTTGGTCGCCTTTTCGCCGCAGCGGCCGCAGAAGCGATGGTTCTCAAGCCAGGCGCCTACCTGCAAGGCCGTTGAGAGCAGGCTGAACCATGACGCGGGTAGCTCACTTAGCCACTGACGTCCATCAATCCAGTCATCGCCCGGCTTATTCTCTACCAGTAGCGCCACGGGTTCATCGTGCCAATAGCATAGTGGCTGCATCTGCTCGCTCCAGGGCTGCAACGGCTGTAACGGCGTTAATTCCCCCGTGAGCGGCGCTGGCGCAATATGGCTACGGGAGACACGGATGACCCGCCCCTCTTTGGCATGATGAGGAATTTCACGTTTAAGCATCGGCAGAGGCACCGTCTAGCGGCTCTTGAAACCAGCGCAACTGGTGCGCTTCGCATTTGGCTTGATGAGCGGCGTGCTCTTCAGCAGTTGGCCTCACCACCCGAAGTTGGCCTGGGGTTAGCGAGAGGCGCTGTATTGAAAGCCCTTCGCTCGCCTGATTTTGCTGTTTTTTGTCACCACCACTTTCTGAATCTAACGTTAGCGCCGTTTGGCCGCCGGTCATTGCTAGGTAAACATCAGCAAGAATCTCGGCATCCAACAGTGCGCCGTGAAGTACCCGGTGACCATTATCGATGTCGTAGCGCTTACACAGCGCATCCAGGCTATTACGCTGGCCTGGGTGCATCTCCCGTGCCATGACTAGCGTATCCAGAATACGGCAGTGATCTCGCACCGGGCCTAACGCGGGTGCCTGGCGGCGCTTATTGAGCATGCCTAGCTCATGGTCAATAAAGCCGACATCAAAAGGCGCGTTATGGATAACCAGCTCGGCCCCTTCAATAAACGCCCAGAACTCATCTGCGATCTCGGCAAAGACCGGTTCATTAGCCACTTTGGCATCGTCAATGCCGTGTACCGCGACCACTTCCGCGTCGATGTGGCGCTCTGGGTTGATGTATTGGTGATAGGTGCGCCCGGTAAACCGTCGATTGATCATCTCTACGGCACCGATCTCTACCAGCCGGTGACCATCTTTGGGGTCAATGCCGGTGGTTTCCGTATCTAGGATGACTTGGCGCATGCCGCTCTCCTCTGGTGTTCATCGATGGCTTCATTAGCCAACTCATCTGCACGCTCATTACCAGGATGACCATTGTGCCCTTTTACCCAGTGCCACTCTACTTGATGCCGCTGGGTTTCTTCGTGGAGGGTCTTCCAGAGCTCAGCATTTTTCACGGGCTGCTTGGACGCCGTTTTCCAACCGCGCTTAATCCAATTATGGATCCACTGGGTAATGCCCTGGCGCACGTATTGTGAGTCGGTCCATAGCGCCACTTCGCAAGGCTTATTGAGGGTTCGCAGTGCCATGATGGCAGCCATTAGCTCCATACGATTATTGGTCGTATCTGCTTCATAGCCTTTTAAGGTTTTCTGATGAGGGCCGCTTTCCAGCACCACCCCCCAGCCACCCGGGCCTGGATTACCTCGGCAGGCCCCATCGGTATATACCGTCACACGGGGCAGCCCCTCGGCGGCTTGCTTACTCACGTTCACTATCCTTTTTTAGACGACGTTGACCTGCCGGATACCGCATAGGCGCACCCGTGCGTGTGGCCCCTAACGATGAGGGCGACACAGGCGCGCGTAACCCAAATTTCACACGCTGAACCGGTGCATGGCGCTGGCGACGCTGCGCTTGAATCATATAACTTTCGCCCAGAGGAAGATTATGCCGACGCCCTAACGCCTCCCAGCGCTCTCCGCAGGCGGTGCTCATCGGGCCACGAAAGCAGCAATAGTCTACGCGCTCCACCTCAAAATCGACAAACGCCAGCCAATCCTTGAGCCGGCTCGCAGAGCGCCAATGGCCGCTCCAAGGGAAGTCTGCCTGCTGCTTGCGCCAGCGCTGGGTCAGCCCGTTCAAGCCTAGCGGGTTAAAGCCAAACAGTACCAACACGCCATTATCCGCCGTAACGCGCGCGGCCTCTTGCAGCGTGTAGTGCGCATCGGAAAGATGTTCTAACCAGTGATGAATGACAACGGTATCGAGGCAACAGTCGGGGAGCGCCAAACGATCCGGTGGGCATACCAACGTCGAGTCGCTGTCTTCCAACGCAAGGCTGGGTGCCCAGCGAATCGGGTGAGCGATTGCTGACATTGTCATTAATGCCGGCCCCATACCCATCTCTAGGCTATGCCTGCCCTTACGGCCCTCAACCACCGGGCCAAGGCAGGCCCGCTGGGTTTCCCATAGCGCGCGTCCTGCCTCTGTTTGCCAGTACGCCTGCGCGTTGGTCATGCGCTGGGCGAGGCTGGTGGCCTTTGGCGAATTTGACATAAACAGCGCTTCCCTCCACAGTAACGTCTTTTTAACGTCGTTATGCGCCTAGCTTCCGCGCGCACAGCCCGTCATTTTGAACCTTAAAGGATCTCGCCCATGCTGAGCGTGACACCGATTCCTGCCCTAAGCGATAACTATATTTGGCTATTAAGACAGGATACCAGTCAAAGTGTTTGCGTGGTGGACCCCGGTGAAGCCGCGCCTGTCATCGAGTTCCTCGAGCGTGAATCGCTCACTCTGGATACCATTCTGATTACTCATCATCATCAGGACCACACTGGCGGACTAGATGCGCTAGCCAAGCGCTATTCACCCCGTGTGATTGGTCCTGACAACCCCAGCATCAAAGGAATTGATGAGCGAGTGGGCGAAGGGGACCAAGTACGCATTATGGGGCGCCTGTTTGAAGTTATGGCCACTCCTGGCCATACGCTTGATCACATTAGCTACTTTACGCCGGGTATTCCTGGCCTGCTTTTCTGCGGCGACACGCTATTTTGCGCCGGTTGCGGACGCTTGTTTGAAGGCACCCCAGAGCAGATGTTTACTTCATTGAACCGCTTTGCGGAACTACCTGAAGATACCCTGGTCTTTGCAGCACATGAATACACGCAGGCGAACCTGACGTTTGCACGTGCTGCCGACCCTGATAATGATGCTGTTACGCATGCACTGCAGGAGTGTGAGAAGGCACGGATGTTAGACCGGCCTACTTTACCCAGCACGATAGGACGCGAGCTGAAAATCAACCCCTACCTGCGCGTGGGCACCGATAGCGTGCGCCAAGCGGCAGGCTCTCAGGGGGCAAACGATGATGACCTCGCCACGTTCACCACTCTACGGGAGTGGAAGAACCGTTTTTAAGAACGCTATCGAATAGAAACGAACCAAACTATGACCTATCGAACGATTCGCCAGCGCTTACTGTTAAGCGCTGGCAGTACCGTAATAATGGGCCTTTTTCTGGCCGCAGCGGCAAACTCTCAAGCCTCTGCCACTGACACAAACCGCACCTATACCCCTGTTAATGACGCATCGATGGACGACGGCAACCAGAAAAATGCCAATCGTTTTCAGCCTACTGCGTTGCATCACCACTTCTGGGAAGCCCTTGTGCTTGAACCCCAGGATGCCTGGAGTTCACTACGCTCAAGCTTCCAATGGCAGGAAAAAAAATTGCCTGCCGATGCTCAGGCTAGAGTCGATGAGTGGATTGAGTACTACCGCTCCAGCCCGCATAACATCGCGGCTATTACCGAGCGCGCCACCCCTTGGCTTGCCTGGATTGCGCAGCAGGTCAGCGACCGCGGTCTGCCCGGCGAAATTGCCCTGATTCCTTTCGTTGAAAGCTCGTTCGACCCCAGTGCGCGCAGTCACTTAGGTGCTGCTGGCCTGTGGCAGTTTATGCCAGGCACCGGCGATGCCTTAGGGCTGGTGCGTAACGGCAACTATGATGGCCGTTTGGATGTAGTGACTTCGACAGAAGCCGCTCTGGATTATCTAGAGATGCAGGCAGACCAGTGGTACGAAGGGGACCTGATGCTATCACTGGCAGCCTACAATGCTGGTGCCGGTACCGTGAACCGGGCTCAGCGCCAAGCACAGAGCCAAGGGTTGGATGGCAAATACTGGGATCTTTCCCTCCCCCACGAAACCATGCAATACGTGCCTAAGCTCAAGGCAATTGCGACGATTATTAATGATCCCGAGAAGTACGGTGTCAGCCTGCCGGATATCCATCCAGACCCCGCGTTTGCGAAAGTTCAATTGGAACAGCCGGTGAGCTTAGCCCAAGCCTCCCAGTTGTTGGATGTCAGCCAGTCCGCGCTGGCCGAGCTAAATCCTGGCCTGCTGAATGGCAGCCTCGACCCACGCAGTGCACAGACGCTTCTAGTGCCTGAAGAAGTTGATACTCAGGTATTAGCTCAGCTTTCGCAATCAGACGATACTGCGCTGGCCTCAGCCAGCACGCCTGCCGTGCACCGCGTTGAAAGAGGCGACAATCTTTCCGCCATTGCCGCGCAGTATAATCTTGATCAGCAAGACTTAATCAGGTGGAATGCTATAGATCGCCCGGAAGCACTGCAGCCAGGACAGCTGCTGTCGCTCTCTGGTCGTTAATACTCTTTGGCTACTAACGCATCAGATCAGTAGTTTAGAATTAAGGCTTTGCAAGGTGTTCACCTAGGTTTTGTTACTACAGGAAGTTGCCAATGCCACGTGGTGTGATGTTCACTAAAACGCTTTTGCTAATAAGCGGCTTGCTGCTGAGTTTGTCGCTATCTGCTTCAGAGGAGACCGTTGACACCACCACTACTGCTGTTGAAACGGTGCATGGGCTATCGCTTTACGATAGCCCGGAATTGCCGGAAGATTTCGCCTACTTTCCCCACGTTAATCCGCAAGCTCCCAAAGGCGGCTCCATTACACACACCGCCGTAGGCGGTAGCTTCGATTCCACCAATCCTTTTATTATTCGCGGAACGCCCGCCACCGGCATTTCTCAAATTTATGACACGCTGATGGCCAGCAACCCCAATGAGCCGTTTAGCCTTTATGGCTTACTAGCGAAAGGCGTGCGCCTGGATCCTGAGCGCCGCTGGATTGAGTTCGACCTACGTGAGGAAGCCCGCTTTCAGGATGGCGAGCCGGTCACTGCCTACGACGTAGTATTCTCCTTTGACTTGCTACGTGAAGAGGGTAACCCCTTCTATGCCAGCTATTATGCGGGCGTTGAGCGAGTCATCGCTATAAACGAACATCAGGTACGCTTCGAGTTCAACGATACCGAGTCTCGGGAGCTGCCGCTGATTGTGGCCCAGCTCCCCATTCTTCCCCGCCACTATTGGGAACCCCGCGACTTTAGCGCCCCAACCCTGGAAGCACACCCAGGTTCCGGCCCCTACCGGATAAGCGAAGTGGATCCAGGGCGGCGCATTGTGTACCAGCGCAACGAGAACTACTGGGGCAAAGATCTGCCGGTCAACGTCGGCCGTTACAACATCGACCGCGTGGTATACGAATACTATCGAGACCGGGATATCGCCTGGGAGGCGTTTAAAGCCGGGTTAACAGATTTCCGTATTGATGCCCGCGCAGCCACCTGGGCCATTGGCTACAACTTTCCCGCCTACCAAGATGGCCTGATTAAGCGCATCACCGTTCCTGATGTAAACCCGTCGATGATGCAGGCGTTTGTCTTCAATCTCCGCGAAGAGAAATTTCAAGACCCACGGGTGCGTGAAGCCTTGAGCCTGACGTTCGACTTCCCCTGGTTAAACACCAATATTTTCTATAACACCTACGCTCGCACGGAGAGCTTCTTCCAAAACTCGGAAATGGAAGCCATCGGCGAACCCTCCGAGGCTGAGCTGGCGTTGCTCGAACCGTTTCGTGATGAGCTGCTGGCATCTCATCAGTCAGAGCGACTTTTCACTGATCCACTCCCCATTGAGCATCCGGTGGAGCTTCGTGAACGCTTAAGGCTAGCGCTTGAGCTTCTGCGTGAAGCGGGTTACCGCGTCGATGATGGCGTACTGGTTAATGCCGAAGGCCGCCCACTCTCGCTGGAGGTACTGCTTTACGACTCAGGCTTAGAGCGCGTTGTGCAGCCCATGCTGCGGAACATGGCGCGCTTGGGTATCCAGACCTCCCTACGCATTGTCGATATCAACCAGTACCTTAACCGCGTACGGGATTATGACTACGACATAGTGATCAGCCACTTCCCGCAATCCAATAACCCCGGTAACGAACAGCGGGACTACTGGACCAGCGCCGCCGCCGAAGCGCCGCAAAGCCGCAATCGGATGGCACTGGCCCACCCCGCCGTTGATGCCCTGGTGGAAGAGATCATTCGGGCAGAAGACCGCGAGTCGCTGGATACCGCTACCCGCGCCCTTGATAGGGTGCTGCGCTGGGGCTTTTATGTGATCCCCCACTATCACTCCGGCGAGACACGCATTGCAGTATGGGATAAGTTTGGTTACCCGGAACCATTTCCCGCCTACGCCATGGATTTAGATGCCTGGTGGGTAGATAGCGAACGTGAAGCAGCGCTGCAGCGACGTAATCGTCGCCGCTAGCGTTTGTCGTTGCGGCTGACCTTCGTTTATCACAATCGCTCACAACAATAGCCTGTTTACATCATTTCGTGGAGTGCACTGTGGCACGTTATACCCTACGCCGACTGCTACTAATGATCCCGACTCTGTTCGGGATCATGCTGCTTAACTTCATGATTGTGCAAGCCGCCCCCGGCGGGCCGATTGACCAAATGCTGGCGCGTTTTGAAGGCGCTAACGCCATGGCCAGCACACGGCTGGATATGGGCGGTGCCGATGTACAGATCAACGATGACTCCCGCGGGGCGCGCGGTATCGACCCGCGCTTTATCGAACAGTTGGAGCAGCAGTTTGGCTTTGATAAGCCTGCCCATGAACGCTTCATCGGCATGATGGCGGACTATCTCACCTTGGATTTTGGCACCAGCTTTTTTAGAGACAGGCCGGTGATTGACCTGATGATCGAGCGGCTGCCGGTGTCGATCTCCCTCGGTTTATGGACCACCCTGCTGGTCTATGTGATTTCCATTCCGTTAGGCATTCGTAAAGCCCTGCGCCACGGTTCACGCTTCGACGTATGGACATCGGGGCTGGTCATTGTCGGGTATGCGATTCCTGGTTTTCTGTTCGCCATTCTACTAATAGTACTGTTTGCTGGCGGCACCTACCTGGACTGGTTCCCGCTACGCGGGCTGACCTCGCCGGATTTTGACGAGCTATCCGCTTGGGGCAAAGTGAAAGACTACTTCTGGCACATCACCCTGCCGGTTATCTCGGCGGCCATTGGCAGCTTCGCCACCCTCACCATGCTAACCAAAAATAGCTTTCTGGATGAAATCCATAAGCAGTATGTACTCACTGCCCGAGCCAAAGGCGCCGATGAGCAGCGCGTGCTGTATGGGCACGTCTTTCGCAATGCCATGCTAATTATTATCGCGGGCCTGCCCTCGGCAATGATCGGTATTTTCTTTACCGGCGCGCTGCTGATCGAGGTGATTTTCTCCCTGGATGGGCTGGGCCTGCTGGGCTTTGAAGCGGTCATGCAGCGTGACTATCCGGTAATCTTCGGTACGCTGTTTCTCTATACCGTCATCGGGCTGCTGCTCAAACTGATCTCGGACTTAACCTATGTGTGGGTTGATCCGCGTATCGATTTCGCGTCGAGGGAGTCTTAATATGCACGTTCTTACCTCACGCCTCTCGCCTATTACCTTGCGCCGACTGGCAGCGTTTAAAGCTAACCGCCGTGCACGTATCTCGCTGTGGCTCTTTGGCATCCTGTTTATCATTAGCCTGTTTGCCGAGCTGGTCGCCAACGACAAACCTATTGTGATGCAGTATGACGGCCAGTGGTACGTGCCGCTGCTGGTGGATTATCCAGAAACCGAGTTCGGAGGTTTCCTCCCTACCCGTGCCGATTACCTGGACCCGTTTATCCAGCAGCAGATCAGCGACCACGGCTGGGCGCTCTGGCCGATCATTCCGTTCTCCTATCAAACCCTGGATATGCAGATGACGCAACCCTCGCCTGCGCCGCCGGATAGCCGCCACTGGCTGGGCACCGACGACCAGGGCCGCGACGTACTGGCGCGGGTGATTTATGGGTTCAGGCTATCCGTAGCATTTGCGCTAGTGCTCACCGCTGGGTCATTGGTGATTGGCGTTTTTG
The DNA here is from genome assembly GCF_021532545.1 of Halomonas sp. Cn5-12. Taxonomy (NCBI): domain Bacteria; kingdom Pseudomonadati; phylum Pseudomonadota; class Gammaproteobacteria; order Oceanospirillales; family Halomonadaceae; genus Halomonas; species Halomonas sp. Cn5-12. The sequence goes on along the minus strand of NZ_JAKGAY010000003.1, from coordinate 80,810 downwards.
CTGGCGGGGTACAGGGCTACTTCGGCGGCAAGGTGGATCTCATTGGCCAGCGAGTTACTGAAATTTGGTCGGGGCTGCCGGTACTGTTTTTATTGATTATTTTGGCCAGTTTTGTACAGCCTGGCTTCTGGTGGCTGCTGGGTATCATGCTGCTTTTCTCCTGGCTGGGGCTTGTGGATATTGTTCGTGCCGAGTTTTTGCGGGCCCGCAACCTAGAGTACGTTCGCGCCGCCAAAGCCATGGGGCTTCCTTCACGGCTGATTATGTGGCGGCACGTACTGCCTAATGCCATGGTCGCCACGCTGACGTTTATTCCCTTTCTGTTCACTGGTGCCATCGGCACGTTAACCGCACTGGACTTCCTCGGCTTTGGGTTGCCACCGGGCGCTCCATCGCTGGGCGAGCTAGCCGCTCAGGGCAAAAATAACCTGCACGCCCCTTGGTTAGGGATCACTGCGTTTATGACCCTGGCGATCATGCTTTCCCTGCTGGTATTTATTGGCGAAGGCCTACGCGACGCCTTCGACCCACGCCATGTTAAACAGCGCCCTATCTCTGTCCAGGAAAATTCTGCTCAGGAAACGCCCCATGTCTGAACCCACTACCAAACCGTTACTGCGTCTTAAAGAGTTAACGGTATCTTTTGATGGCAATGTGGTCGTGGACGCTCTTTCGCTAACGGTTAACGCTGGCGAAACACTGGCCATTGTCGGGGAGTCCGGCTCGGGTAAGTCGGTTTCCGCACTAGGGGCCATCGACCTACTGCCAAGCAATGCGGAAGTGCGCGGTCAGCGCTGGCTGGAAGAGACCGACCTGACGCGGCTAAACAAGCGCGACTGGAACGGCATTCGTGGCAATCGTGTTGGGTTCATTTTTCAGGAGCCGATGACCTCGCTTAACCCGCTGCACCGCATTGGCAAACAGATTAGCGAAACGCTGCGGCTACACCAAGGCTTGAGCGGCCAAGCAGCCCGCCGCCGGGCAAAAACACTGCTTGAACAAGTCAAACTACCCCGTCCTGAAGAGCTACTGGATGCCTGGCCCCACCAACTCTCCGGCGGGCAGCGCCAGCGGGTGATGATTGCCATGGCGATTGCCAACAACCCTGCGCTACTGATTGCCGATGAACCCACCACCGCACTCGATGTCACCGTGCAGCAGGAGATTCTCGCGCTGCTTAAAGAACTGCGCGACCAGCACGGCATGGGCGTACTGCTGATTAGTCATGACTTAAACCTGGTACGCCGCCACGCCGACCGCGTCTGCGTGATGTATCAGGGCAAGGTGCAGGAAACCGGCAGCGTTACCGAGGTGTTTAGCAACCCACAAAGCGATTACACCAAAGCACTGATTGCCGCCGAACCCGAAGGCCGCCCTGCAGAACCCGCAAACACAACGCCTCTGCTGACAACACAGCAACTGCGGGTAAGCTTTAAGCGGCCTAAAACGGGGCTGTTTCAGCGCCAGCCTCCCGCCTTTGAGGCGTTAAAGGCCACCAACCTGACTATTGCCCCCGGTGAAACCCTGGGCATTGTTGGAGAGTCGGGGTCCGGTAAAACGACACTCGCCTCGGCGATTATGCGTTTGGTCGCCAGCCAGGGCGAGGTGCAGCTTGGCGATACACCGCTCAGCCAGCTCTCGGGTGACGCGCTGCGCCGCCAGCGCCATCGTCTGCAGATGGTGTTTCAGGACCCCTACGGTGCCCTTTCACCGCGGATGCCGGTATTCGATATTGTCAGTGAAGGCTTGCGCTTTCACTATCCAAAGCTTACCGATGCGGAAGTGGCCGAACGGGTACACCGCACCTTGTGGGAAGTCGGCTTACCGGAAAGCTGTGCGGCCCGCTACCCTCACGAGTTTTCCGGCGGACAGCGCCAACGCATTGCCGTAGCCCGAGCGATTATTTTAGAGCCGGAACTGCTGGTGCTAGATGAGCCCACGTCCGCCCTTGACCGCACCGTGCAAAAGCAGCTGGTTGTGCTGCTGCGCGAACTGCAAGCCCGCCGCCAGCTTAGCTATCTGTTTATCAGCCACGACCTTGCCGTGGTACGGGCGATGGCCCATCGGGTCATGGTGCTAAAAGATGGCGAAGTGGTCGAACAAGGCAACTGCTTGGACGTACTTGCTGCCCCTCAACACGCCTATACCAAAGCACTCATCGAAGCTGCGCACTTGCACTAAGTGCCTGCTTAACTTTTTATTTAAGCAATTTTTCGGATGTTCTGCTGCCTTTAGTCGAAACAAGATAACGGTATAAAATATAGTATTTTTACACAAACAAGATACCGCAATGGACATCTAGTCCATTGCGGTATCTCAACGGAAAAAGGTCGCTTAAAAGCTGGCGATCTCTTCCGGGGTAAGCTCCCGCCATTCGCCAGGAGCAAGGTCATCGGGCAGCAATACATCACCAATCGAGCGGCGATGTAGCGCGTTAACGTGGTTGCCTAAAGCGGCAAACATGCGCTTCACCTGATGGTAGCGCCCTTCGGTAATGGTGAGTTCCGCTTGTTGCGGGGTGATAAAACGCAGCATGGCGGGCTGGGTAGGCGTTTCCTCACCTTCCAGTAAGATACCCTCAGCCACCTGTCCTATCGCCTGCTGGGCGGCCTCGCCTTCCATCGGCTCAGCCAACTCCGCTATATAGACTTTGGCACAGCGGTGGCGTGGCGAGGTAACTCGGTGCGACCATTGGCCATCATCGGTCAGTAACAGTAGGCCCGTGGTATCCACATCTAGCCGCCCTACTGGCTGCAGCCGCTCCACTTTAGGTAAGTCGATAATGTCGATTACCCGCGGGTAGAGACCCCGGCGAGCGGTACACTCCACATCCACCGGTTTATGCATCATCACGTAGCGAAGCCCCACTAGGGCGAGCCGTTCGCCGTTGAGCTTCACTTCGTCATTTTCAGTATCTACCTGGGTGGCCGCCTGCTTGATCGGTTCGCCATTGAGCGTCACTTCACCGTTTTTAAGCGCACGTTTTGCTAGGCTGCGGGTTAGCGGTGTGGTCTCACTTAAAAAACGATCAAGGCGCATTATTGCCCCACTCCTGGCAGCAACGAAAAGCGGTCGGCATCTTGCCAGGCAGGAAATTTTTCACGAAAGGCATCTAGGTCCGTTTTATCTAGCGTCCCCGTTTCAATAAACGGAGTATGGGCAGGATGGTCGATCAGAGGTTCGCCTTTAAAATCGACCAGCATGGAGTCGCCACTATAGGCCAGCCCCTTGGCATCTTCACCCACGCGGTTAACACCCACCACGTAGGCGAGGTTTTCCACCGCGCGCGCCTGTAGCAAGGTACGCCACGGATGCCGCCGAGGAGCGGGCCAATTAGCCACGCACAGGATGGCATCATACTCGAAATGCTCGCCCTCTGCTGGCTGCTGGCGCATCCACACTGGGAAACGCAGGTCGTAACACACACTAAGCTGCAGCTTAAAACCGTTGAGTTCTACGATGTGGCGCTGCTTGCCCATGCCATAGCGTTCATGCTCCCCGGCCATGCGAAACAGGTGGCGTTTGTCGTAGTAGCTCACTTCTCCCGTTGGCGTTGCCCACACCATACGGTTGTAGTACTGGCCGTCGTCAACAATGGCGACGCTGCCGGTCACCACGCAGCCCCTTGCCTTCGCCTGGGTTTGCAGCCAGGCAACGCTTTGGCTCTCTTTCATGGGCTGCGCCATTTCCCGGGAATTCATCGTGAAACCGGTGGCAAACATCTCTGGCAGTACAATCAGGTCAGTGTCGCGACTGTCTAAATCACCCAGCAGTGCCTCTAAATGCGTGTGGTTGGCTTGAGGATCTTCCCAGCGTAAGTCGCACTGCACCAGGCTAGTTTTTAATTGACTCATGCCGCGTCTCCTTTGCATCGGTGTCTTTATCAATTGTGTGCTAGATTAGCATTTTTACTTAATGAGGCTGCTATGCTTCCATCCGCTCCTAGGGACCCTGAAGCGGTCAAAGGCGTCATGTTTGGCTTAACCGCCTACATCATGTGGGGTTGTTTCCCGCTGTTTTTTGCCCTCTTTGACGGGATTCCGGCCTTTGAGATCTTGATTCACCGCATTTTGTGGTCGTGCCTATTCCTGGTGGGGCTGATTAGCGTGCTGGGCCGCTGGTCACCGGTCGTGGCTGCATTGGTGCACCCTAAGCGCTTGGGCCGAGTGTTAGCCTGCGCGCTGCTGATCGCCTTTAACTGGGGCATCTATATCTATGCGGTGGAGAGCAAACAGGTGCTGCAAGCCAGTTTAGGCTACTTTCTCACCCCGTTGGTGAATGTAGCACTGGGCATGCTAGTACTTCGGGAAGTCATGGCGAAGCTACAGCTTGTGGCGCTGGGCCTCGCCAGCCTTGCCATTGCGATTCAATTTATCATGCTGGGTGAATTACCGTGGCTTAGCTTGCTGCTTGCCCTTAGCTTCGGCAGCTATGGGCTGTTTCGTAAGCAAGTGCCACTGGATGGACTGTCAGGCCTCTTCGTGGAAACGCTGCTGCTATTCCCGCTGGCGCTAATGGCGCTTACCTGGATGAGCTGGCAGGGCGAGTCACATTTCCTCCACGATGCGCCCATGTCCGTGCTGTTAGTCGTGAGCGGAGTCTTAACTGCCCTGCCGTTGATGGCCTTTGCAGGCGCGGCGCGTCGCTTACGCTTGGCCACGCTGGGGTTCTTAATGTATATCAACCCCAGCATTCAGTTCCTAATTGCCTTGACGATTTTCGGTGAGCCCCTGGGCATGACCCAACTCGCTACGTTCTTGATGATCTGGACCGGTCTTGCGCTCTACTCCTGGTCCTCATGGCAATCACGCCCGCGTCAAGCGGTAGTTTGACGAAGCAGTCGGTAACGCTGGCTGCTCTTTATGAGCCACACTGGTTGCGGTGTTTTTTTCCGGCGGGTAGCCAACACGGAAACCGCCCCAGTGCTTGCCATTAATATAAATCGGCACTGAGAGGTCGTGCATGATCTCGCCAGTATCACGCTTGTAGGTTTGCAGTAGCAGCGGTTTCTCGTGTGCACCGCAACGGCTACCGGTAGGATCATCAAAAATACGCTTACTGCGGCAGTACTTTAGATCGTGGTCATAATCGCCGGTTGGCGCGCGGCTTACAGCAGCATTGTGGGTAGGCACGTAGCCGTTACGGTCACAAGCAATGGCGTAGCTCAAGCCATATTCGTTGAGTAACGGCTCCTGAAGGCTGGGCAACTGCTGATCCGTGAAAGAATCGAACCCGGTATGGTAAAGCGGGGGCCGAGTGCCGTTAATAGCCGGATAATCTGGTTGGAACAGCGCTCTTTCTGATAGCTCCCCTCGGGCAATGGCTTTCTCAAACAGTTTACCGATGCGGTCAGCGGTTTGGCGGGCGGCAAGGAAAACCGTTTGGTGCCGACCCATTAAGCGCTGCTGAGCTAGCTCGCCATCTAAACCCTCTGCGGCATCCATCAGTGCGCGCGCCTGTAGCGCCAGTTCATGCATATTACGATTGCCTTCATCGACATCATCTTCCAATTGGCGCAGGCTGTCGGCAACGGTTTGGCTGTGCTCTTTGGTGCTTGCTGTTCATAGCGTCAGCAACGCTGGTTATCTCCTGCTGAACTTGATCAAACTCTTCGGTAATTGTAGCTAGGCTGCTGCCCACCCGCTGCATGCCCTGAGAGCGCTCGCGAACGCGGGTCATTAAGTCTCCCATAGTAGCCACCACGCTTTGCCCACTTTGGTGCATGTCTTTGACCAGTGCATCGACACTTTGCGTCGCAGTGGAGGTTTTCAAAGCGAGGTTACGCACTTCTCCTGCGACCACAGCAAATCAATCGGTGCTGATCAGCGCTATAAACACTATATAACCCGACAGCCATCACCCCCATACCACCCAATGAAGCGCACAACACAGCGAGGTATTTCCAAGCACCTGGTTGAGACACCAGCCCGATAGAGGCTATCAGTAGTAGCAATGGCACCAGCCAACGAAGTAGTCGCATGTGAGGCACTCTTTTTTAGTTGACGTTGTTGAGTTGGAAAACGCTGGGATGTAGGAGACCCCTCTTTCTCAGTAATCTTAACGGGTTATGCTAATGAAAGAAGTAGCACTTTGGGGGAAGAGCGATCTGTATTGCTGGCAAGGAAACGGCAAATGCCGTAATTATCGTTATAACGCGCTAAACTATTGCCTTTATTTTCAATGCTGCCCTTATGCACACTCGGTCTAAGCCATAGGAGCTTATGTTTAAGCGCTATTTGCCTATTTTTACCTGGCTGCCCCACTACCATAAGCGTTTGCTTGGAGCCGACCTTCTAGCGGGCTTGATTGTGACCGTTATGGTCATACCTCAATCGCTAGCTTATGCCCTGCTTGCGGGATTGCCAGCCGTGGTAGGCCTCTATGCGAGTATTCTGCCGCAACTGCTGTATACCTTTCTTGGCACCAGCCGCACTCTGGCGGTAGGGCCAGTCGCCATCATCGCGCTGATGACTGGGGCCGCGCTATCCTCGGTGGCCGCGCCTGGTACCCCCGAGTACCTGCAGGCTGCGCTGGTGCTCTCGCTGCTCTCAGGTACCATTTTGGTGGCCATGGGCGCGCTAAAGATGGGCTTTTTCAGCAATTTTTTAAGCCACCCGGTTATTTCGGGCTTTTTGACCGCTTCGGGAATTTTGATTGCCGTTAGCCAGTTAGGCAGCCTGTTGGGCGTTTCAAGCAGCGGTTTCACTCTGGTAGAGCGCCTGATGACGCTACTGCCTAACCTGCCTACGTTTAACCCTTATACAGTTGCCATTGGCGGTGGAACGCTGCTGTTTCTGGTGTTAATGCGCCGCTATGGAAAACAAAGCTTGATAAAGGTAGGCCTTCCCGCAACACTCGCTGATTTAATGGCCAAAGCCGGGCCCGTTTTTGCCGTGGTGGTCACTACGTTGGCGGCGTGGCACTGGCAGTTGGCTTACGAGCATGGGGTAGCCGTGGTCGGCACTATTCCCAGCGGTCTGCCCGCACTTAGCTTTCCCTGGGGGGATGCGTCGTTATGGCGAGCACTATTAATACCCGCCATGTTGATTAGCCTAGTGGGGTTTGTCGAGTCGGTTTCTATGGGGCAAATGCTGGCAGCAAAACGGCGCCAGCGTATCTCCCCCAACCAGGAGCTGATTGGCTTAGGGGCCGCCAACTTAGCGGCAGGGTTTACCAGTGGCATGCCTGTCACCGGCGGCTTATCTCGCACCGTCATCAACTACGATGCGGGCGCACAAACGCCTGCTGCTGGGGCCTTTGCCGCGCTCGGCATTGCACTTGTGACCATGGCATTTACCGGCTGGCTCTACTATCTGCCCATTGCCACTCTAGCGGCCACCATCACAGTGTCTATTTTAACGCTGGTGGATATCCCCATGCTGCGCCAAACCTGGCGCTATTCGCGCAGCGACTTTGCCGCCATGGCGGTCACGATTCTATTAACGCTGGTGGAAGGCATTGAAGCGGGTATTATTGGCGGGGTGACGCTCTCCATTGCGCTCTTTTTATACCGCACCAGCCGCCCTCACAGCGCATTAGTGGGCCGAGTGCCGGATACCGAGCACTTTCGTAATGTAGAGCGGCACGATGTGGAGACGGTAAGCAACGCAGCCCTACTGCGCATCGATGAGAGCCTCTACTTCGCCAATGCCCGTTATCTCGAAGACACCATCTACAACTTAGTGGCCAGCCGCCCAGAGCTTGAGCATGTCGTGCTGATTTGCTCTGCGGTCAACCTCATTGATGCGTCTGCCCTAGAGAGCCTGGATGCCATCAATGCTCGCTTAAAGGATTCCGACGTCAAACTGCACTTATCAGAGGTGAAAGGCCCGGTGATGGACCAGTTGAAAAAAAGCGACTTCCTGGATGCGTTAACCGGGCGGGTATTTTTAAGCACCTACGCGGCATGGCGGCAATTCTCTTAGCTTAGGAACGCATAAACCACTGAAAAGCCAGGCAACCGCCTGGCTTTTTTTGTGAGCCTAAGGACTATTTTTGGCTGCCCACCAGAACAGCGTTGACAGCCTCTCTGGCCTTACCTACTATCACTCGACCACTTAGCAAAACCAAATACCGCATAGCAAAACATAAAGTAACTGAACGTAACGAGCCCAAAAGTAACAATCACAATAGAAGCAACCACAATAAAGGAGCATCTCAATGCGTCCGTTTGCTCACCGCCTACTCATCGCCGCACTTCCCCTTTCTTTATTGAGTGCATCAATCAGCCATGCCAGCGAGGTAGAACTCCCTGGCACCATGGCCTGGACCGCCTACGGCACCAACTCTAGCGGTTACGCCCAAGCCGTTGCGATTGGCAATATGCTGCAGAATAAGTACGACTCTTCTGTGCGCATTCTGCCTGGTGATAACGATGTTTCCCGTATGACGCCCCTTAAACAGGGTCGCGTTGACCTGTGCGCTTGCGGTATCGCCAGCTACTACGGCGCTGAAGGGGTCATGATGTTTGCCGACCGCGACTGGGGCCCGCAGCCACTTCGCGTCATTACCACCTCTACCGCATCGTTTGGCCTGTCACTGGCCGTGGCGGGTGACTTGGACGTTGAAACCCCCGCCGATTTAGCAGGCAAACGCATTGCTTATATCCGCGGTGATGATGCTCTAAACAAAGGCACCGAGGCGTACCTTGCCTTCGGCGGCCTAACCTGGGATGACGTTGAACGCGTTGACTACCCCGGCTATGCCCGCTCTTTCGACGGTATTATTGCCGGCGATGTGGACGCCTCGTTCACTACCACCGTTACACCGCCCGCTCAGCAGCTTGCGAGTAGCCCTCGGGGGGTTAGCTGGCCAGTGCTTGATCCTAATGATGAAGCTGGCTGGGAACGCATGGCGGCGGTGGCACCCTACTTCCGCCCCCATGAAGTCACCGCCGGTGCAGGCGGTATTAGCGCCGAAAACCCGCTACCCAGCGCCAGCTACCCCTACCCCATTGTGGTCGCCAACCAGGACCTGGATGACAATGTCGCTTACGGTTTAATCAAAGCGATGCAGGAAAACTACGACGACTATAAAGATAACGCGCCGGGTGCGATGGGCTACGCACTGGAGTACCAGGATTTACAGTGGGTGGTGCCCTTCCATGACGCAGTAGTGGAGTACTACAAAGAGATCGACGTATGGACCGATGAGATGCAGGCCCACCAAGACCAACTCGTTGAGCGTCAAAATGTATTAATGCAGGCCTGGGAGCAGTTTATGCAAGACGCACCCAGCGATGCTGATACGTTTACCACTGAGTGGATGGCCGCCCGCGCCACGGCGCTCACCGATGCTGGGTTCGAGCCGATCTTCGAGTAACTCGCCACGGGGCGGCGCTCGCCGCCCCTGCTGATTGATGGAACGCCCTATGACCACCGATACCGCACCTGCCAGCACGCCGCAGGTTAAAGAAAAGATCAGCCAAATCCGCGAGCTGCCACTGGCGCTTCGTTGGGTGCCTGCCACCGTCACCGTATTACTGATGATGATGACGCTGGATTACCTGTTTAACTGGGGCTGGCTCACCTTCGTGACCGGGCTGGAAACTCAGTTTTACTACGCAGTGGTGGCACTGCTTCTGCCGCTCGTGTTTCTGCTATGGCCCATGCGCAGCAGCCAGCAGGAGCAATCCATTCCCTGGTATGACTACCTGCTTAGCGCTGTCACGCTGATCGTGGGTGGCTACTTTGTGTATAACGCTGTTCCCATTCTGGAGCGCGGCTGGGCGTTTGCAGCTCCAGATATCGCCATTTATTTCAGCTATGCCTACTGGTTATTGATTATCGAAGCAGCCCGCCGAGCCGGCGGTTTGCCGATTGCCATCATTGCCGGGGTGTTCTCTCTCTACCCCTTAGTAGCCGATATCGTTCCTGGCCCCATCCAGGCATTCCCCTCTAGCCTGCCTGAAACGGCGATGTACCACACCATGAGCACCGAAAGCATCATGGGGGTTCCGCTACAGGCGTTTGCAGGCCTGGTGATTGGCTTTCTGGTGTTTGGCGTGGTGCTGCAAAAAAGCGGCGGCGGCAAATTCTTCATTAATTTAGCCTTTGCGCTTTTAGGCCATGTACGCGGCGGCCCGGCTAAGGTGTCGATTTTTTCCAGCGGCCTGATGGGTTCCATGAGCGGCAGCGTGATCAGTAACGTGCTGACCACCGGGGTACTCTCGATTCCGGCCATGCGCCGCATTGGCATGAGTCGCTCGTTTGCGGGCGGTGTGGAAGCCTGCGCCTCAACCGGTGGCGTATTGATGCCCCCAGTGATGGGTGCCACCGCCTTCGTGATGGCCATGTTCCTGGATATTCCCTACTCAGCGGTGGCGCTGGCAGCGGTAATTCCCTCGATTCTCTATTTCCTTGGCCTGTTCATTCAAATTGATGCCTATGCCGCGCGCAATGACATCAAAGGCCTGCCCGCCATAGAGCTGCCGTCGATTAAGCAAACGCTGAAAGAGGGCTGGTACTTTATCTTCGTCTTCGGCCTGCTGGTATGGATGCTGCTGATCATGCAGCGCGAAGCGGTTGCCCCGTTCTATGCGACCGCCCTGCTGTTAGTGCTCAACCAACTCTCTAAGCAGAACCGCTGGGGTTGGAAGGATGTCACCGAAACGCTCTCGTCAGCGGCCAAGCTATTTGCCGAACTTATCGCCATTCTGGCGGGCGTTGGTATGTTAGTAGGCGCACTCTCCATGACCGGCCTGTCGGGCACCATTGCCAACGACTTTATCAATATCGCCGGCGGCAGCGTGCCATTGCTGCTAATTATGGGCGCGGTCACCAGCTTTGTGTTGGGCATTGGCATGACCGTCACAGCAGCCTATATCTTCCTGGCGGTGGCGCTCGCCCCTGCGCTGATTCAAGGCGGCGGTCTGGACCCCATGGCGGTGCATATGTTCATCCTCTACTGGGGCATGCTCAGCTTTATCACGCCACCCGTGGCACTGGGTGCCTTTGCCGCCGCCACCGTGGCCGGTGCCCGCCCGATGGAAACTGGCCTGCAGGCCATGCGCTTAGGCAGCGTGATTTACTTTATCCCCTTCCTATTCGTGCTGAACCCCGCGCTGATTATGCAGGGCGAGCCATTGATGATCATTGCCGTGTTTATCCAGGCAGTCATCGGCATCATTCTGTTTGCCTCTGCCATGCAAGGCTACCTGATGGGTGTTGGGCGATTGGGCTACGGCGCGCTGCAGGAGATCGTCATTCGTGCCCTCGTGTTGATCGCCGGTCTGCTGCTAGCGCTACCTGGCGGCGGTCTGGTGCCGTTAAGCCAATGGGAATTAATCGGCCTCGCCGCGTTAGCACTGGTACCCGGCGTTTTAATGGCGCGTTTAAGCCAGCGCCACCATCGGCGTTCGCTTACTGCCAACGCTTAATCTAACTTCGAGGAATCTTATGAGCACAAAAACAACACTCTCCCTCGTATTCAGTAGCTTGGCTGCTGGGCTAATCATCACGAGCAACGCTAGCGCCATGCCCAGCACGCTTAACTGGACCGCTTACGGCACTGGCACCAGCGGCAATGCGCAAATCATGGCGATTAGCCAACTGCTACAAGAGGAGCATGGCACGCAGTCCAGAGTCATTCCTGGCGAAAACGACACCATGCGTATGACGCCGCTGAAAACGGGCCGCGTGGATCTGTGCGCCTGCGGAATCGCGAGCTACTACGGCTCCGAAGGGGTGATGATGTTTGCCCGCCCCGACTGGGGCCCACAGCCTATTCGCGTCATTTCAACCTCGATGGCCAGTTTTGGGTTAGGCATGGCGGTCGCGGGAGACGTGGACATTGAGTCAATCCACGACCTTAAAGGCAAGCGATTGGCCTACCTGCGCGGCGACGACGCGCTGAACAAAGCTGCTGAAGCCTACCTAGCATTCGCAGGTTTGACCTGGGATGACGTTGAACGCGTCGACTTCCCCGGCTACAACGCCGCCTTCGACGGTATTATCAGCGGCCGTGCCGATGCCGCTATTACCACCACCGTGACACCGGCGGCGCAGCGGTTAGCGGCGAGCCCTCGTGGATTGCAGTGGCCGGAACTACCCACTGAAGACGCCGCAGGTTGGGCACAGATGCTGGAGGTGGCCCCCTACTTCCAACCCCACGACGTCACTTCAGGCGCAGGTATTAACGCTGACCAGCCGCTTGCCAGCGCCAGCTACCCCTATCCGATCATGGTGAGCAACGCCGATTTAGCCCCTGAAACGGTCACCGGCTTGATCACCACGCTGGTGGAGTCTTTTGACGACTATAAAGATAACGCCCCAGGGGCTAGCGGCTATGCCCTTGAGAATCAAAACATGACCTGGGTGGTGCCGTTCCACGATGCTGTGGTGGCGTACTACCAAGAAAGCGGCGTATGGACCGATGAAATGGACGCCCACCAGAACGCATTGGTGGAGCGGCAACAGCTGCTAATGGACACCTGGGAAGCCTATCAAGCCGATGCGCCCGAAGACGAAGCGGCGTTTATCGACGGCTGGATGGAAACTCGGCACGCCGCCTTACAAGAAGCTGGGTTAAACCCCGTTTTTTGATGTTGCTTCAATCACGACGGAAATCATTACCTAAGGCCGCCTCTGCGCGGCCTTTTGTTTAGCCAACTACGTTCCGCAATGCAGAACGCTGTTTTGCATTATTGACTCCAACGGCGTCTTTCGCCATGATCACCTCATTCCGAATAACAACTTTAAATTTCATATAGCGAAATACGGGAGCCACTATGAGTGTTCACTACCAGCGACATGGCGAGGTCGGCGTCATTAGTATCGCTAACCCGCCCGTCAACGCATTGAGCCAAGCGGTGCGTAGCGGTTTGCTCAGCGCCCTTGAAGAGGGGTTGGCCGACCAGCAGGCCCAAGCACTGGTGGTGATGGCAGAGGGGCGCACCTTTATCGCCGGGGCCGATATACGTGAATTTGGTAAGCCGCCCCAAGCACCGCTGCTACCGGATGTCATTACACAGCTAGAAGCCTGCTCGAAACCGCTCATCGCATCGCTACACGGCACTGCGCTAGGCGGCGGCTTGGAAGTTGCGCTGGGTTGCCACTATCGTGTTGCGCTGGCAGGCACACGCGTAGGTTTACCAGAAGTGAAGCTTGGCTTACTGCCCGGCGCAGGCGGTACCCAACGGCTGCCCCGCTTGGTAGGTGTGGAAAGATCCTTAGACATCATCACCAGCGGGCGCTTTGTGGAAGCCGCTGAAGCGCAGGATATCGGCATTATCGATGCCATCAGCGATGCCCAAACACCGCTGGAAGCGGGTTTGGCAGCGGCAAAAGAGGTATTAGCGGGACAACAGCAGGCGCGCATCACCGGTCAGTTACCCACTCCAGAGGCCAACTCCCAGGCCATTGATGACATGCGAGAGCAGCTTGAATCCAGCGCACCGGCACTGTTTTCACCGTTTCGCATTGTGGACGCCGTTGACGCCTGCACCAAAGCCACATCTCTGGAAGAGGGTTTGCGCCGCGAGCGTGAGCTATTTCTTGCCTGTATGGACTCCCCGCAGCGCGCAGGGCTGATTCACCTCTTTTTTGCCGCTAGAAATCCCCATGTCGTCCCTGGCGTAGACAATGCTGAGCCCTTTGCGCAGATCGCCCTCATCGGTGAGCACACGCTGTTTGAGACGTTTCATACCGCCGCCCAGCGCGCCAACATAACGCTTACCGATACCCCAAACGATAGCACCGAGCTGTGCCTGCTCGCCCCTGGCGAAGATGTCAGCACCTGCCCTTCTCAAGCCGTCACCGTAGCGCTGCAGCCACTCACCGACAGTGCCTCAGCCACACTCCTAAGCCTAGTACTTGCCGAGCGCGGCCCGTTCCATGAATTGGTGAATCACCACGCCAGCGCGACCGACCAGCAGCGGGCTGCCTTAACGCTCAAAGCGCTGCGGGCCAACGTGGTGGTTAGCAAGTCGCCTAGCGTATTGAGCACGCTGTATAACGCCGCAAAGCAAGCGCCCGACAACGACGCTCAGTCAGCCATGGAGCAGGCGAGCCTGACGCTAGCACAGCAAGGCGCCTGCTACCGCGAGAGCGATATTGATCTGTTGGCGGTGGAAGCGTTGGGCTACCCACGCCATTTAGGCGGGCCGCACCGCCAAGCCTCTCTGCCATCCCATTTATCGACTCACAAAAAGACGCCTTCCGAGGATGCACACTCATGAACCTGACGTTTAGCCCCGAAGAGCAGGCATTCCGCGAGGAAGTCCGCCGATTTTTAGCCGATGCACTGCCGAGCGACATCCGTGAGCGCGTGCGCCTTGGGCGGCATCTGCGCGCCGATGACCACATCCGCTGGCAGAATATTCTCAGCGATCAAGGGTGGCTTGCCGCCAACTGGCCTGTTGAGCACGGCGGTCCAGGCTGGGGCCCGGTGCAGCGGCATATTTTCGACGAAGAGTGCGCCGCCGTCCACGCCCCTACGGTGGTGCCCTTTGGCGTCAATATGGTCGCGCCAGTGATCATGAAATTTGGCAGTGTGGAGCAGCAACAGCACTACCTACCGCGGATTCTTAATAACCAGGACTGGTGGTGCCAAGGTTATTCTGAGCCGGGCGCTGGCTCGGATTTGGCCGGTTTATCCACCCGCGCCGTGCGTGATGGCGACCACTACATCGTCAATGGCCAGAAAACCTGGACCACCCTAGGCCAGCACGCCAATATGATGTTCTGTTTGGTACGCACCGACCCCCACGCGAAAAAACAGGCGGGTATCAGCTTCTTGCTGATTGATATGCAGTCCCCTGGCATTACCGTACGGCCGATTATTACCCTCGACGGCGCTCATGAAGTCAACGAAGTGTTTCTCGATAATGTGCGCGTGCCGGTAGAAAACCGTGTGGGTGAAGAGGGCCAAGGCTGGACCTGCGCCAAATTCTTGCTCACTCACGAGCGTACCGGCATTGCCGGGCTTGGCCACGCCAAGCAGGCGCTGCGCCATTTGAAGTCCCTCGCTTCCCGTATGCAACATCGCAGTAAACCGCTTTTATCGCTCCCCAGCTTTCGCCAGCGGGTGGTCAAAGCCGAGCTTGAACTGATGGCGCTTGAAGTGACCAACCTGCGCGTGATTGCCGCAGCGCGGGATGGCGGCGTGCCGGGTGCAGAAAGCTCGCTGCTAAAAGTACGCGGCTCTGAGCTGCGCCAAGAGATTAGCGAGCTTACCCGCCGTGCGCTTGGCCCTGCTGCCCTGCCGTTTTTCCCCGAATTTCTCCATGGTGATGAATCGCTGGCTGACGAGTACGCCCAAGGCGCTGCCGCCAGCGCCCAGTATTTTAATCGTCGCAAGCTGTCGATTTATGGCGGTGCCAACGAGATTCAAAAAAGCATCGTCGCTAAAACCATTTTAGGAATGTAAGGGGGTCACCATGGATTTTGCACTTACCGACGAGCAGCGCATGCTCGAAGAGACACTGACACGCTTGGTGGCCGACCAGGTAACGCCCGAGCAGCGCCGCGCTATGCTGGAAGCGCCAGCCCAAGGGGCCAGCCCGCTATGGCGCACGTTTGCCGAGCTGGGCCTGCTGCATATGCCGTTTAGCGAAGACGTCGGCGGGCTAGGCGGCGACGGCACCGATGTAATGATTATTATGCAAGCGTTGGGGCGCGGCTTAGTGCCAGAAGCGTACCTGTTTGGGTTAGTCATGCCTGGGCAGCTGCTTGCGCTATGCGCCAACCCCGCACAGCAGGAGCGCTGGCTGGCTCCGCTGTTAGAAGGTGAACACCAGCTCGCCTTGGCTTGGCAAGAACACACCGCCCGATATGACGCTTTCGATATTTCGACCCAAGCGAGCCAACACAATGGCCAGTGGCAGCTTAACGGCCGCAAAGATGTCGTGATGAACCTCAGCAATGCCGCCGCCACGCTGGTGACCGCCCAACTGCCTACCGGCAAGCTAGGCGTGTTTATCGTCCCTGCCAATACTCAAGGCGTCACCTTACAGACCTATCGCACGATGGATGACCAGCCCGCCGGTGACCTAACGTTGAACAGCGTGACTCTGCCGCTAGAGAACTGCCTAAGCGAAGACGCAGGTGACGCATTGGCAGAGGTGCTGGCCCTGGGTCGCGCCGCACTTTGCGCCGAAGCCATCGGCGCAATGGAAACTGCCTGCGACCAAACCCTCGCCTATTTAAAAGAACGCAAGCAGTTTGGCCTGCCGCTGGCCACGTTCCAGTCACTGCAGCACCGCATGGTGGATATGCACCTTCACCTAGAACAGTCGCGCTCCATGGCGATTCTCGCCGCCACCAGCCTCTCGCTGCTTGCTGATGAGCGGGACTATAAAATCGCCGCGGCCAAGGCTTACTGCGGCGAGTCCGCGCGCTTTATTGCGGAACAGGCCATTCAGCTTCATGGCGGCATGGGTATGACCGAAGAGTGCTACGTGGCCCACTACGCCAAACATCTGGTGATGTTTGATCACTACCTGGGCGACAGCGACTATCACCTTGAGACGGTGAGCGAACAGCTCGACGCCGCCTAAGGAGAAGCTCATGCGCAGTGAAGAAACGTCACTTGTACGCGTTGAGACTACCGAGGGCGGTATCGCCGAAGTGACCATTGCGCGCCCTGCGGTGCGCAATGCGCTCAACGAGCCCACGGCCCTGGCGCTCAATGAAGCATTAGCGACCGTGGCGACCGACCCGCAGGTGCGTTGCGTGATTCTCAGCGGTGAAGGTAGCGCTTTTTGTGCCGGTGCTGATTTAGCGGAATTCGAAAAGGCCTCCACCCAGCCTGCCAGCGAGCGGCTGGCAACGCTTTTTTTGCCTGCGCTGCGCAGCATGATGACGATGGAAAAGCCCGTAATCGCCGCGGTGAGCGGCGCTGCCGCGGGGATTGGTGTGTCCTACGTGCTAGCCAGCGATATGGTGGTGATGGGCCGCTCGGCTTACCTAAAACTGGCCTTTATCAATATTGGCTTGATTCCCGACGGCGGTGCTTGCTGGCATTTGGTACGCAAGCTTGGCCACGCGCAAGCTTTTGAGATGGCGGCACTGGCTACACCCATCGACGCCGAGCGCTGTGTGGCGCTGGGCCTAGCCAACCGAGCGGTGGAGGATGGTCAGGTGTTAGCGGAAGCACGAGCGCTGGCACAGGCCCTGGTGGCTCAATCCCCTCAAGCGCTGGGAGCAACAAAACGGGCCATGCGGCAGGCGGCAAACCTGTCGCTTGACGACACGCTAACGCTTGAAGGCGCACTGCAAGATGAGTGTAAAGCCACCGAGGATTTTCACGCCCGCGTGGCTGCTTTTCGTCAGCGCCGTCGTAACTGATCCAGTGCTTGCTGATAATCCGCACGCAGCGTGGCTATTTCATCGGCCACGCTGTTCAGTGTGGTAATACCCCCCACCCCTTGCCCTGCACCCCAAATATCCCGCCACGCTTTTGCCTTACTGCTGCCGCCTGACCCATAGCGCATGGCGCTTTTGTCACCCTCAGGCAGTGCCTCTGGGTCCATCCCTGCCTGCTCGATGCTTTGGCGCAGGTAGTTACCGTGCACGCCAGTAAATAGATTGGTATAGACGATATCCCCCGCAGCGGCTTCCAATACCATCTGCTTGTACGCGGGCTGAGCATTGGCTTGCTGGGTGGCAATAAAGCGCGTGCCCATATACACCATGTCCACGCCCAGCGCCTGAGCGGCAGCGATCTGCTCACCTTTGGTAATCGCCCCTGCCAGCACCAGCGGGCCATCGTAAAACTGCCTGACCTCCGCCACAAAGGCGAAGGGGTTAAGCCGCCCCGCATGGCCGCCTGCCCCATGGCAGACCAAAATTAGCCCATCCACCCCGGCATCGATGGCTTTTTTAGCGTGCCTGAGTGTGGTCACGTCGTGAAATACCATGCCGCCATAAGCGTGCACTTGCTCGACCACCCGATTGGGCGCATGCAGGCTGGTAATGATCAGCGGCACCTTGAACTCAGCGCATAGCGCCACATCGTGATCCAGACGGTCATTGGTGGGGTGCACGATCTGATTCACCGCAAACGGCGCGGCGGGCTGCTGCGGATTCTGAGCGTTATAGTCGTCTAAGGTATCGGTAATCTGCTGCAGCCACTCCCGAAGCACTTCCGCAGGCCTGGCGTTCAGCGCCGGAAACGCGCCAATAATCCCCGCCTTACACTGGGCAATCACCAGCTCAGGGCCAGAAACGATAAACATGGGAGAGCCGATAACCGGCAGCGTCATGGAGGCAGTCAGTTGGGTTAGCATACGTGGCTCATTATCATTGTTTGTAAGCCCATCAGCGTAAAACCCCAAAAAAAGGGGTTTTAAAGCATGGCCAAAATAGCTGGCATGGCCGGAACAGCCCGTAGCGGGGGTCTTTCGCCAGGGATGGCGAAAGTAGCGCCCATGGACGGGTTTACAGCGCCCCCGCCTAGGGCTATTCCGGACAGCCTCCTAAACTTACAGCTTGCTTTCCAGCTCAGGAAGAATCTCAAACAGATCCCCTACCAGGCCGTAGTCGGCCACCTGGAAGATCGGCGCTTCGTCGTCTTTGTTGATGGCGACGATCACCTTGGAGTCTTTCATGCCCGCCAAGTGCTGAATCGCACCTGAAATACCCACCGCAATATAAAGCTCAGGCGCGACGATCTTACCGGTCTGGCCCACCTGCATGTCGTTAGGAACAAAGCCCGCATCGACCGCCGCACGCGAAGCGCCAATGGCCGCGCCCAGCTTGTCGGCAATGCCATCCAGCAGCTTGAAGTTCTCGCCGTTACCCATGCCACGGCCACCGGAGATGACGACCTTGGCACCGCCGAGTTCCGGGCGGTCGCTCTGGGCCAGCTCTTCTTTGACAAAGCTGGATTGGCTGTTGTCAGCGGCGAACGCTACCGCTTCCACGGCTGCGCTGCCGCCCTGACCCACCGCATCGAACGCGGTGGTGCGCACGGTGATCACTTTCAGCGCGTCGTCACTTTTCACCGTGGCGATGGCGTTACCGGCGTAGATCGGGCGCTTGAAGGTATCGGCGCTCTCTACCGCGATAATATCCGATAGCTGGCTGACGTCTTTCAGCGCGGCTAGGCGCGGCAGGACGTTTTTGCCGGTGGTGGAGGCGCTGGCCAGTACGTGGGTATAGTCGCCTGCCAGTTCCACCAGCAGCGCGCCCATGGGCTCGGCCAGCTGATGGGCGTAAACGGCGTTATCGGCAACGCGCACGTTGTTGACGCCGTCGAGCTGGGCAGCTGCCTCGGCGGCCGCTTGGACGCCTTCACCGGCGACCAGCACATCAATATCGCCACCGATGGCCTGGGCCGCCGCCACGACGTGAGCGGTCGCGCCCGCCAACTGACCTTCATGAAGGTCGGCAAGTACCAGAATGCTCATGAGATCAGCTCCTTTTAAAGCACTTTGGCTTCGTTTTTCAGTTTGTCGATCAGCTCGTCCACCGAGGCGACTTTAATACCGCCTTTGCGCTCGGCGGGGGATTCCACTTTGAGCAGCGTGACCTTGGAGGCCACTTCCACGCCGTAGTCAGCGGGGGTTTTGACATCCAACGGCTTCTTCTTGGCCTTCATGATGTCCGGCAGCTTGGCGTAGCGCGGCTCGTTCAGGCGCAGGTCGGTGGTGACGATCGCCGGCAGTGTGAGGGCCACGGTTTGCAGGCCGCCGTCGATTTCACGCGTCACATTAACCTTGTCGCCGTCTACCGCCACTTCCGAAGCAAACGTGCCCTGGGGCAGATTGGTCAGCGCGGCGAGCATCTGGCCGGTCTGGTTGTTGTCGGTGTCGATGGCTTGTTTGCCAAGGATCACCAAACCGGGCTGCTCTTCGTCCACCACTTTGGCCAGCAGTTTAGCCACCGCCAGCGATTCGGCGCGCTCGTCGGTTTCAATGTGGATGGCGCGGTCAGCCCCCAGCGCCAGCGCGGTGCGCAGCTGCTCTTGGGCAGCCTTGGGGCCTACGGTCACGGCCACGACTTCGGTAGCCACACCCTTCTCTTTCAGGCGCACCGCCTCTTCCACGGCAATTTCGCAGAAGGGGTTCATGGCCATTTTGACGTTGGTAAGGTCCACATCAGAATGGTCCGCTTTGACGCGGATTTTGACGTTGTAGTCGATGACGCGTTTCACCGCGACGAGGATTTTCATAAGGCATGCTCCAGCGATTGAACCATCGGCTTTTTATTCCGCATAGCAAAATAATATTTCACTTTATAAAAATAACAATAAAAAAACGCCTGCCAAAGGTCAAGCGTTTCCTTGAACAGCCCACCTCAGAAAGGCGACCAACCAAACCATAACGCCAGCAGCGGGATGGCAGCGACCAGAAAGCGTCCGTTCCAGCGGTAACCGATGCGGGTGGCGGGTACGCCGGTAAAGCGCGAGAGAATCAGCATGGAAGCGGTCATTGGTGATGACATCAGCGCCAGCGCCCAGCCTACCATTAACGATGCCCCAATCAGCTCAGGCGTTAACCCTTCAATGCCCAGCGTGGGGAGCAAGCCCACCAACAGCGTCACCGTAACAATCGGGTTGACGCCTATTTGCGCTAGCCCCACCACCATCAGCATGGCCAACACCGCATTCAAAGTGCCCAGCGGGTCTAGCACCGCCAATAGCGGTGCTAGCTGCTGAGTATCCACCAAGCCCACGCATACATGCCCCAAATAGCCTGCCGCCCCCAGCACCACGATTTCATTAGCGCTGGGAGACAGCAACCAAGGTAGCTGACGATGCACCGCCGTTATGGCGGCAGGCAACCCGCCAAAGCCCAGCCTGCGACGCTGCCAAGCCAGCCATAAAAGCGCCCCGGTAGGCGCGCCCAGCAGCGCGGCAATGGGTAGTCGTAACTCCAGCAGCCACGCAATGGAAAACACCAGCGCCACAATGCCGATTAGCAAAACGCTAAACTGCGCCAACGGGCGCAGCGACGGGGTGACATAGGTTTTATTGGCGGGTGGGTGCGGGCCGGTGAAGTAGTCCACCGCCCAGCCCGCCATAAAAATCAGCGCGGCGGCCCCGAGAATATAGGGTGCCAGCTGTGGCCAGGTGACCTGGGGAAGGCTTGAGAGGACCACGGCCACCCCGATACCCATGGGCGAAATCAGCGGGGCCAGCGAAAACCCGCGCAGCAGCGCTAGCATCATGCGCCGCTGGCGGGCCTCACGCACCCAGGCGCGCCCTTGGGCGGCACTGAGGGTATTGCTCTTCTCGATCATCGCGGCGAACAGATTCAGCACGCCAATGTTCAAAATGATGCCAAACAGCGCCGAACCCAGGGATAAGATCGGGTAGCGACGGCTAGGCGGCTGAAGCAGCATGCTTTGCCCGCAGCGGCGCACTAAACGAGAGCGATAGGCAGGTAGGCGCAGCATACTCAGCGCCACCACAAAGGTAGCAAAAAACGCGAAACGCCCACTCGCCTCAAACAGCAGTTGCCCAGGCGTAGGCGAGCGCCACAGCGCGAGCAGTGTGAGTACGCCAGCGGCACACAGCAGCCCCTTGGCCATGCGGGTGAGTTGACCTTTCAGGGTCATCAAATAGAGCAGCAGCGCAACAATGCCTGCGGCTTGCCACGCCACGCTGCCACCCACCAAATGAATCAGCGTGGCAAGCGTCACCAGTAGCAAACAGGAAACCCGCAGGCGGGCTGGGCTCACTCGCTAGACTCCCTCAACTGCGGGTCGGGAACGCCTTGTGACGATTCGCTGCCGCTACGGCGACGAAAAGAGCCTTCGCCCATAGCGACGAGATTGCCCTGCTCATCCACGATCTCACCGCTGGTCATGAAGGTTTTTTGCCCGCCGCCACGCAGCGTGCCCGTGGCCCGTAACACGCCTTGCCGAGCAGGCCCCACAAAGGTGGTGGTAAGTGACAGCGTCATCCCGCGACGAATATTCCCCGGCACATCGCAGTGCAGGCCCGCTAGGCTTAAGGCGCTGTCCAGCATGGAAGCCAGTACGCCGCCGTGCACGTTGCCGCTGCGGTTGAGGTGCTTGGATTCAATGGTGAGTTCCACCACTGCGCGCCCCTCTTCCCACTCCACCACGTGCATGCCCAGCAGTTCGTGATAACCCATCAGCGCCTGCGGTGTGATTGAGGCGTCAGCGCCGTCTGTTTCGCTCATAAAGCGCTCTCCTGCTGGGCCAAGTCGCGTAGCCGTCCTTTTAAAATCTTACCGCTGGCAGTGGAAGGCAGCGCATCCATCAGCACAATTTGGGTCGGACGCTTATAAGGCGCAAGCCGTTCGGCAATAAAGGCTTTGAGTTCTGCCATATCAACCTCAATACCCGGCTCACACTGCACAAATGCCACGACCTCTTCATTGCCTGCCACCTGCCGCCCAACCACTGCGGTTAAGGTCACCGCAGGATGCTCATTGATGACCGCTTCCACATCTGGCGGGTAGATGTTGAAGCCCGAGCGAATAATCAGCTCTTTACTGCGGCCCACGATATAGAGCTGATCATCGTGATCCAGCTTGGCGATATCACCGGTATTGAGCCAACCATCTTCCGTTAAAGTGGCGCGGGTGGCGTCCGGCTGGCGGAAGTAGCCCTTCATGATATTAGGGCCACGCACCCACAGCTCGCCGATCTCATCGCCTGCCTTTTCTGACGTGCCGCTGCTGCCTAAGGGCTCTAACCGATACTCCAACAGCGGCAGCACGCGGCCCACGGTGCTGCTCTGGTGGCGGTCTTCAATGCGGGTTTGACTAATCGTCGGGCTGGCTTCGGTGAGACCGTAGCCATTGTGCAGCGTTAGGCCAAACGCAGCTTCCACGCGTTTTTTGGTATCGCTATCCAGCGGCGAGCCGCCTGCGGAGATATAGATAAGCGCAGGTGCTTCTAACGCGCGCTGCTCACGCTTCAAGTACTCCAGGGCGCGAGCGTACATAGCAGGCACGCCCTGAAGCACGGTAATGCGCTCCTCTTTGAGCGTTGCCAGCAGCTGTACCGCGTCAAACCGGGGCACGGTATAAAGGCACGCGCCGTTATACAGCGAGCCCATACACACTGATGAGAGGCCAAACACATGAGACATCGGCAGCACGCCGTACACCCGCTGCCCTTCACTCAGATGACGCATGCCGCCGGAAATAGAGGCGATATACAGAATACCGCGATGGGTCAGCATGACGCCTTTCGGCGTGCCGGTGGTGCCTGAGGTGTAGATCATCGCGGCTACCTGCTCGGCACCGCTGGCGTGAACAGGCTCTGGCTCGCTATCAAATAGCGGTGAAATCGCTAGGCCGCCGAGCTGCGGATGCTGATAGCGGTCAGCCGCGTGGCGCTCGGCGTGCTGGCTCGCCTCTTGGGAGGCTTCGCAAGTGTAAAACACTCGGCGAGGCAGGCAGTTGCCCTGAATTAAATCCACTTCCTGAGCGGAGAGGCGCGAATTGACAATCGCGACCCAAACATCCATTTCACTGGCGGCCAACAGCAGTACTACCAGGGCACGGCAGTTTTCACTGACCGTCATAATACGGTCGCCGGGCCGTATGCCTAAATTAGCTAACCACTCGCAGGCGGCATAAATCTCTTGCCCCAGCTCGGCGTAGCTCCAGCGGACGTTGCCATCCACAAGCGCGGGGTGATCCGCTAGGCGTTTCGCATTTTCCAGCACGCGGGTGCTCAAGCGCTCGGGAAGTTCTGCTAACAGCTCGCTTGCCAGACGGCCAAAGATTTTCTCATCTGGCGCTTGGTAAGGGATCGACAGAGCCATTAGGACGCCTCCCGCACCATGTTCCGGGCAATCACCAGCTGCTGAATTTGCGTCGTCCCTTCGTAAATGCGGAACAAGCGCACATCGCGGTAGAAACGCTCAACGGCGTATTCCGACATATAGCCCGCACCGCCGTGCACCTGCACGGCGCGATCCGCGACGCGCCCCACCATCTCGGCACAGAACAGCTTGCAGCAGGAGGCTAGGGTTGAGACGTTTTCGCCATCATCCTTGCGGCGTGCGGCGTCCATGACCATGGTTTTGCCTGCGTAGGCCTCGGTTTTGCTATCTGCCAGCATGGCCTGCACCAGTTGGTGCTCCGCCAGCGGAGCACCAAACTGCTTACGCTCCATGGTGTAGCGCAGCGACTCGTCTACTAAGCGCTCGGCCACGCCCACACACACGGCGGAAATATGCAGCCGCCCACGGTCGAGCACTTTCATGGCGGTTTTAAAGCCTTGTCCCTCTTTACCGCCAATGATGTTTTCAGCCGGTACACGGCAGTTATCAAAAATGATATCGCAGGTATGCGCGCCCTTCTGGCCCATCTTATTATCCGCCGGGCCGCGAATCAGACCGGGCGTATTGCCTTCAACAATAAAGGCGGAGATACCGCCAGCGCCTTTGTTGTCTGGGTCGGTACGCGCCATCACGGTGAACAGGTCCGCCTCCGGGCCGTTGGTGATATAGCGCTTGGTGCCGTTTAACACGTAGTGGTCGCCATCGCGCACGGCGGTGGTGCGCAGGCTGGCGGCATCGGAGCCGGAATCCGGTTCGGTCAGGCAGAAAGAGCTGAGAATTTCCCCGGTGGCCAAGCGCGGCACGTATTTGGCTTTCTGCTCTTCAGTGCCGTCAATCAGAATGCCCTGGGCACCGATGCCATTATTCGTACCGAATACCGAGCGGAACGCGGGAGACGTTTTGCCGATTTCCATGGCTACCAGAGCTTCTTCTTCCATGGTGAGCCCTAAGCCGCCGTACTCTTCAGGAATGGATAGCCCGAACAGCCCCATCTCCTTCATTTCCGCCAGGATCTCGGCGGGCACTGCATCCTCTTCGGCAAGCCGTGCCTCATTGGGAATCAAACGCTCCCGTACAAAGCGGGCAATGGTATCAACCAACTGATTCAGCAGTTCGGGATCACGGATCATAACGGCTCCTGGTAGCAACGATATTTTTATGGTTGGCGTTCGCGCGGGCAGTGAGGCCTGCAATAATTCTGCATGGCGAAACTAGCGTTCACTCTCTTGTCAGGCACTTTTGCATAGCCTAGGATGGCAGTCAATAAACGAAATGCTATTTTGCAATGCAGAACAACAAACACTTGCAGCGAGGATTTTGACCTATGTCCAACGACGCAGTCGCCCATTCGTTCAACACTCTTGGCATTGTCGGCACCGGGGCCATGGGTAGAGGGATTGCTCAGCTCGCCGCGCAGGCAGGCCTGAACGTCATGCTATTTGATGTTAAAGAAGGCGCGGTGGCGGAAGCGACTGCCTTTATTAATGGATTATGGCAGCGCAGCGCCGACAAGCAGCGGATTACCCAAGCCCAAGCCGAGCAGTACGGCGAGCGATTGATTGAGGCCCGCGACCTCGCCGCTCTCGTCCCTTGCGATATTGTCGTTGAAGCGATTATCGAGAAGCTGGAAGCCAAACAGGGGCTGTTTAGCGATTTAGAGGGCATTGTTCGCCAGGATGCCGTGCTCGCTACCAACACCTCTTCACTGTCTGTTACCGAGATTGCTGCCGCCTGCCAACACCCAGAGCGCGTGATTGGCTTTCACTTTTTCAACCCCGTTCCGCTGATGAAAATTGTGGAAGTGATTCCAGGGCTACGTACCGCTGACACCGTCACCCAGCGGGTTGATGCCCTGGGCACCGCCATGGGCCACTTTACCGCCCAGGCCACCGATACCCCTGGCTTTCTGGTCAATCACGCCGGGCGCGCTTTTGGCACCGAAGCACTGCGCGTTCTGAGTGAGAGCGTGACAGACCCTGCCACCATTGACCGCATCATGGTGGATCAAGGTGGTTTTCGAATGGGACCCTTCACGCTGCTGGACCTGACGGGCCTGGACGTTTCCCATGCGGTGATGGAGTCGGTGTACCACCAGTATTATGAAGAGCCGCGCTTTCGCCCTTCACCGCTCACCCGCCAGCGGCTCTCAGCAGGCTTGCTGGGGCGCAAAACCGGTGAAGGCTTTTATCGCTACGTGGATGGCCAGCAGCAGATGCCGGAAGAGCCCGCCATTGCGACAGCCTCGCCTTGCCCCGTGTGGATCAGCCAAGACGACCCTGGCAGCGCCGCCCAGCTTGCCGAACTGGTCGCCACGGCGGGCTGGCCACTAGAAAGTGCGGATCAGCCCTCCTCAGAGGCGCTGTGCCTGCTGACACCGCTGGGCGAAGACACCACACAGTGCGCTCTGCGCCAAGGCTTGAATGCCGAGCAGTGCGTCGCGGTGGATATGCTGGCGGGGCTGGATAAGCGCCGCAGCCTGATGGCCTCCCCCATTACCCGACCCGAACTAGTCAATGCCGCCGCCAGCCTGTTGAATGCTGACGGCACGCCGGTCAGCACCCTACAAGACAGCACCGGCTTTGTGCTGCAGCGCGTGGTGGCCTGCATCGTCAACGTTGGGGCAGATATCGCACAGCAAGGCGTCGCTGCACCCGCCACTATTGATCGTGCGGTGGAACTTGGCCTGGGCTACCCATTTGGCCCGCTGCGCATGGGCGACCATTACGGCGCTTCGCGCATCCTGACCATTTTGAACAACCTATTAGACGCCACCGGTGACCCCCGCTATCGCCCTAGCCCGTGGCTGCGCCGCCGCGCCGCGCTGGGCATGCCCCTCACTGACGGGCCAACGGGCTGAACCCCCTCAGTTTCAATTACGGCTTAAGTAAGGCTTACACAAACAAGGAAAATAACCATGCAAGACGCCTATATTTACGACGGATTACGCACCCCTTTCGGCCGCCATGGCGGCAGCCTAGCGGCCATTCGTCCGGATGAGCTGCTGGGCTTAACGCTCAAAGCACTGGTGGCGCGTAATCCGTTTGCCCCAGAAAGCTACGAAGAGGTGTTGGCGGGTTGCACTAACCAAGCGGGGGAAGATTCTCGCAACGTGGCCCGTCACGGTGCGCTGCTAGCGGGCCTGCCGATTGAGGTGGCAGGCCAAACCGTCAACCGCCTGTGCGGTAGTGGCCTAGCCGCGATGATGGATGCCGCCCGTGCCGCTCGCTTAGGCGAAGGTGAGCTATTTTTGGCTGGCGGCGTGGAGTCCATGTCCCGCGCGCCTTACGTGCTGGGCAAAGCCGACTCCCCCTACGCTCGCAATCAGCCGATGTTTGATACCGTGATTGGCTCGCGCTTTCCCAACCCGTGGATTGCCAAAGAGTACGGCAGCCACAGCATGCCGGAAACTGCCGATAACATTGCCCACGACCTGAACATTGGCCGCGAGGCCAGCGACGCCTTTGCCGCCCGCTCCCAAGCGCGCTATGCCAAGGCGCTGGCAAACGGCTTTTATGAAGGCGAAATGTTTGGGGTAGACGTGCCTCAAGGACGCAAACAGCCGCCGCTGTTGGTAGATAAAGACGAGCACCCCCGCGCTGAAAGCACCGAGGAAAAACTAGCCAAACTCGGCGCGCTGTTTGAAGGTGGTGTCGTGACCGCAGGCAACGCGTCTGGATTAAATGACGGGGCTGCCGCGCTGATTGTCGGCACGCGTGCAGCAGGCGAGCGAGCTGGGCTTGCTCCGCGAGCGCGTATCGTTGCCAGCGCCGTGGCGGGCGTTGCTCCCCGCGTCATGGGCTTGGGGCCGGTACCCGCCTCGCAAAAAGCGCTGGCCCGGGCTGGCCTCTCGCTTGAGCAGATGGACGTGATTGAAATCAACGAAGCTTTTGCGGTGCAGGTGTTGGGCTGCGTTCAGCAGTTGGGTCTTTCCGCCGACGACCCGCGCCTTAACGCCAACGGTGGCGCCATTGCCATTGGCCACCCGCTGGGTGCCTCGGGCGCACGTTTGGCACTCACTGCGCTGCGCCAGCTAGAAGCCACCGGCGGGCGCTATGCGCTGGTCACCATGTGTATTGGCGTTGGCCAGGGCATCGCGACCATCATTGAACGCCTGGACAGCTAACCGCCCTCCTGCGGCGCTAGCACAGTATCTAAGGCAGGCGCCGCAGGCCAAGCGTTGACTAAGCTCTCTTATCGCGCTTTGCAACGCCCCAGCGCAGGTATGCGATACTTGCCATTCAATGATTGATTAGCCGAGACGCTTGATGGAACCAACCGACGCCGCTGCTGATGAGCCGCAATCACCCGAAAAAGATCGCAACTTTGTCACCGCGCTTGCGCGGGGGTTAGAACTGCTCCGCGCTTTTGGAACAGGGGAAGAGTACCTGGGCAATGCAGAGCTCTCTAATCGCACCCACATCCCGCGCCCCACGGTGTCCCGGTTAACCTATACGCTGACCCAGTTAGGCTACCTGCAACACAACCGTCACCTGGAGAAGTACCGCCTCGGGCCAGGTGTGCTGGCGCTGGGTTACCGCTTTCTGGCCAATATGGGCATTCGCGAAATTGCTCGCCCCCATTTACAGCACTTTGCCGACGCCACCGACTGCAACGTGAGCCTGGGCGGTGCCGACCGCAGCGACATGGTGTATCTGGAAACCTGCCACGGCCACGGCCCGCTGATTATTCGCTTAGATGTTGGCTCTCGTCTACCGATTGCCACCTCGGCGATTGGTCGTGCCTGGCTGTGCGGATTATCTGACGAGCGCCGCCAACAGGTGATGCAAGAGCTAGCCGCGTTTCACGGCAGCGATTGGCCGCGCCTTCATGCCGGTATTGAACAGAGCCTGCGCGACTATGCCGAGTATGGCTTTTGCCTATCCGAACAGGATTGGCAGCGGGATATCAGCGCCGTGGCCATGCCGCTCATTTTAGAAGATGGTGCCGAAGTGATGGCGATTAACTGCGGTGGCTCTAGCCTGCGTTTAGATCATGATCGATTGGTCAACAACCTTGGCCCCAGACTCAAGGAAGTAGCAGCAAAAATTATGCAGGAGCTGGCCCCCAAGTATCGTGCGTCACGTTAAGAAACGACGGCTTACCTTTCACTAACGCTCGTTTTATTGCATCATAGGCCTTCACTGCATGTGAAGGCACTGAGGAGCAGGGATGCCAAACGAGTGGATCACTCAACAGGGCGAGCATGTCTCGCTGCACGGCGAATGGACACTACGCCACTACGCTGAGCTGAAGCGCGCCCTACAGCAGCAGGGTCGGCTAAGCTCGGCAGCGCTGTCGCTACCCGGCTTTGAGGGGCTGGATACCGCCGGCGCGGCGCTGATCGTTGAGCTAATTGGTGTTGAAAAAACCAAACAAATTGGCGAGTGGGCAAGCGATCTTCCCCAGGTGCAGCAGGCCTTGCTAATACGCATTGCCGAGGCTATGGACGCTCCGCTTGAGAGCCCCACACCCCGCCCCAACCGGATTAGCGAAGCCTTAGCGACAGTGGGCCAGCAAATGGTGGCGCTGGGGTCTCAGCAGCGCCAGCTACTGGCTTTCATTGGCTTGGTGCTGGCCACATTTACCTCACTTCTGTTTCGACCCCGCCACTGGCGTATTACCGCCACCGTCGCGCATATTCAGCAAAGTGGCTTGAATGCGGTGCCTATCGTTGCGCTCTTAACCTTTATGGTGGGCGCAGTGGTGGCGTTTTTGGGGGCCACGGTGCTCCAAGACTTCGGTGCAACGGTTTACACCATTGATCTCGTAGCATTTTCATTTTTACGGGAATTTGGCGTGCTCTTGGCCGCGATACTTTTGGCAGGCCGCACTGCCAGCGCCTTTACCGCCCAGCTTGGCGCGATGAAATCCAACGAAGAGATTGATGCCCTTAAAACATTGGGACTCGACCCGATTGAGCTGCTAGTGCTTCCCCGGGTGATGGCGATGTTGATCAGCCTACCGCTGCTGGCGTTTGTGGGCATGCTGAGCGGCCTCGTCGGCGGCGCGGTGGTGGCCACCCTATCGCTGGATATTTCTGTGAGTCAGTTCATCACCACACTGCAAAAAGACGTGTCGGTCACTCATTTTCTGGTCGGCTTGAGCAAAGCGCCGGTATTTGCCTTTGTGATTGCCGTCATTGGCTGCCTAGAAGGGTTTAAAGTTAGCGGCAGTGCCCAATCGGTAGGCGCCCACACCACCTCAAGCGTGGTGCAGTCCATCTTTATGGTGATTCTGATAGATGCGTTAGCGGCGCTATTTTTCATGGAGATGGGCTGGTGACCGAGCGATATTCAGAGATGCCGCAACAGCCCGAGCGCGATGAAGCGGTTATCCGCGTGCAGGGGCTGGTGAATCGATTTGGCGACAACGTCGTTCACGAAGGGCTAGACTTGACCCTCTACCGAGGCGAAATTCTCGGCGTTGTCGGCGGCTCAGGTACCGGTAAATCAGTTCTACTGCGCAGTATTGTGGGCTTAAAGCGGCCAAATGACGGCACAGTAGAAGTGCTGAACCAGCGGTTAAATGAGTTAAGTGAGTCCCAACGCAGCCAGGTCGAGCGGCGCTTTGGGGTGCTCTTTCAACGTGGGGCGCTGTTTAGTTCGCTCAACCTGCAAGAAAACGTTGCGCTGCCGCTTATCGAGCACGCCAAACTCTCTAGGGAAGAGGCCGAGTATCTGGCGCGTATCAAGCTCTCGCTGGTAGGCCTGCCCCCTCATGCCGCCCGACAATTTCCAGAATCGCTCTCTGGGGGCATGGTGAAACGTGCCGCGCTTGCCAGGGCACTCGCCCTGGACCCGGATATTTTGTTTCTCGATGAGCCTACCGCAGGACTCGACCCCATTGGCGCCGCCGCGTTTGACCAACTGCTGGTCACGCTGCGCGATGCAATGGGCTTTAGCGTTTTTTTGGTCACCCACGACCTCGATACCCTCTATGCAGCCTGCGACCGGGTCGCTGTGCTGTCGCAAAAACGCGTTCTGGTGGTGGATACTCTGGAAAACGTCGCGAAAACGGACGACGAGTGGGTACAGGATTACTTTAATGGACCACGTGGACGCGCTGCACAGCGCTCTGCTGGCCCAACCTCTTCTCAGGAGTGACGCACATGGAAACCCGCGCGCACCATATTTTGATTGGCCTGTTTACCGTGCTGACGGCCGCTGCCGCCCTGCTGTTTGCGCTCTGGATGAGCTATGCGGCTGACCAACGCGACTATCAACCCTACCGCATTTTGTTCGAGCGCAGCGTCAGCGGCCTCTCGGTGGGCAGCAAAGTGCAGTACAACGGCATTGAAGTGGGCGATGTTACCGAGCTCTCCCTCAATCCTGACGACCCACGCCAAGTGATCACACTTATTCGCGTGTATGAAGACACTCCGATCAAAGTGGATACCCGCGCAAAGCTAGCCTTTGCCAGCATTACCGGCAGTATGTCCGTGCAGCTCTATGGCGGCACCCCAGAAAGCCAACGCTTGCTAGCGCAAAGCAGCGACGATACGCCTTTCATTCAAGCCGACCCGTCGCCTATTGCTACGCTGTTTGACGAAGGCGAAGAGATGGTCGAAAACCTCAACGCGATTTTGCAGAGTGTGAACGAGCTCTTCGATGACAATAATCGTGAGCAAGCAGGCAATATCCTGACCAATATTGCCCAGATCACCGAGATGATTGCCTCTCAGCAGTCTGCCCTGGATGAAAACATGGCGCTCTTTGGCGATGTGTCACGCCAAGCCTCCACCACGCTTGAAAGCATCGAATCGCTTAGCCTAGAGGCGAACCGCTTGCTGAGCCAGGAGGGTCAGCAGGTGATGCGCAGCGCAGAGAGCGCCAGCCGCGATGTTGCCAGCGCTGCCCAGCGGATAGAACAGTTGGTGAACGATAACGCGGGTGCTGTCGAAGGCACTCTACAAAGCACCCGCGACATTGCCCCGGCCCTAGCGGCGTTACGCTCGACACTCGCTACCCTTGACCGCATTACGCGAGAACTTGAAGAGAGCCCGACGGACTTTTTCCTAGGCCGCGATCAAGTAGAGGAGTTCCGCCCATGAACATGCACGCTTTACGTAACGGCTTTCTTTTAAGCGCCCTATTCACCCTTTCGGGCTGCTCTATTTTACCGGAGAAAGCGCCATCGACGCTGTATCGCTTGCCTGCGACCACGATGCAGAGCGACCCTGCCACCATCACGCAGCCAGAGCGGCTGGCTATCGCTACACCAGAAGCCGGCCACCTGCTCAGCAGCAATCGTATCGTGGTGTTTCCCGAAGGCAATGTGGTCAATGTGTATGAGGGTGCTCGCTGGCATGAAGATGCACCGGACATGCTGCAGGCCCAGCTCATTGCAGGCCTTCAGCAGCAAGAGCTGTTCGCCAACGTGAGCAGCGATCGGCTCCCTCACGACTTGCTGCTATTAAGCGAGCTGCGCCACTTTCAGAGCGAGTATGACACTTCTCCGCCAAGCGTTAACCTGCAGTTGGACGTTCAATTACTCGGCGCGGACCAACAGCCCGTGGCCTCCACCAGCTTTGCGATCCGGGAGCGCGCCACAAGCACTGGGATACCCGATGTGGTGAACGCCTTTGGTAGCGCCACCGACCGTTTAACCGAACAGTTGGCGAGCTGGCTAATCACAAACGCGCCGAATTAACAGTGCCGCCTAACGCGGCGGCGCGGGCAAGGCGCTTTTTCTCACATACTCTTTTGGATCTTTGGGGTAGAAGTGCTCTGGCTGTCGTTCTAAGTGGGTAAAAAAGCGCGTGTCTTTGTAGGGCATCTTCATAAACCCTGACACGCCCAGCCCCTCGATTTGACTGACAGCGGCCAGCATTCGGCTCAGTAGGCTGCGAAACTCCTGCTCACGTTGAGGGTCGAGCAGCCGGTAGTAGCTATGGATTTTGAGATGTTTGGGCAGCGCTTCAAAGATGATCATACCGGTATGGTGAATCTCATTGAGCCGCTGAAGCAGTTGCATAATGGTATCCGGCAGCACCAATAGCTCTTCTGGGTCAGGGCCATCTTCAAAGTAGCTGTGCTGCCGGGTGCGATCCTCCATTTCCGGCACCGCGCTCACTTCGTAATTAATCGCCATCTCTGGCTGGCAGTGAAACGCCTCCTCAGGGCTAGCACGCTCTAAGTGCAGCGTTTGGCGGGCATTGAACAGGCAGCTTTTAAATACTCCCTGGCGATGAATGGCCCGTGCTAAGTGCACCATGTTATTCACCGCTTCGATAAACGCGGGCTTTAGCGCTGGGTCATGCAGGTTGAGCGACGAATCGATATAGACCCCCTCCCGCTCCCAGCGCACCGCTAAACCACCGACGACTGGGTATTTGCCCAACCGGCTCACCGAAGCCAAAAAGGCTTTTTCGGTTTCTCCCATCCCCTGCATAAACTGTTTGTAGTAGCGATCTAGTTGCACATCGTTAACGTCGTTTAACGTCTCTTCAGCGCTTGCCTCGCGTAAAAACGCCTTTCGTGAGCTGTACACCACGGTATCGATCTCTTGGCTAGCCGGGCGACGCAGGCCTTTTCCCCATACGGGCACTAGCGGCGTTTGGGGGGCGATTGGCAGGTCAACCATAACCAGCTTCGCCATGCGCGGCATTTCACGAATAAAGTAATCCCCCGCTTTACGCCGCACCTGTGGGTCGGGGTCGAGCATGCCATCCAGCGTGCGTGCAAACTCAATGGGCAACCCCAATGAGCTGGCCGGAATTGCTCGATGGCCAAAACGGCAGGACTGCGCCGAGGCCAGCGCATAGAGCGTACCTGCCGCCCCCTGCTCATCGAACCGTGGCGACGAGAGCGCTCCGTTCAACTGCTCTTCACCGATAAAATAGACATCCCCCAGCCGTGCATTGGTTTGCTGCAGATTGTCCGACATCAACTCCATTACGTTGGCGCCCACGAACTGAAGCGATTCATCCAACTGTGCGAACACCGATGAGCCCCAGTCGATCAGCGCGATGGCCTCGCAGGTGGCGTCAAAGACCAGATTAGAGGGTTTAATGTCGCCATGCACCACCGGCCGCGCGTTCGGGCCTGTTTCACGACGCAGTGCTTGTAAGATGTCTGTTAACTGTGCAGCGATGCGCATAATTAACCGAGGTGAGAGCCTTCCCTGCTTGAGCGACACTTGCTCCAGATTCCAGCCAGGGGCACGCTCCATGACCAAAATCGACTGGCCGCGTGCGCGCTGGTAGGTAATGAGCTTGGGAATTCGAGGGTGCGATACCTGATCGAGCATGAACGCCTCCTCTTCGAGGCGTTCTTGTAAATGAGTGGGCAGCGTAATGCGTGAAAACTTGAACACGTAGTGCGCCTTGACGCCTTGCTGCCAAGCGCTACCCGCAAACACAAACCCGTAAGCCCCCTTACCAATCAGCTCGATATTTGAATAGCCCAACTGGGCAAGCTGTGCCTGGCACAGCGCTACCCAGTCTTTTAGCTTTCGCGCATCGTGATGGCTTAGCAGGTAGACCGACTGCTCTTCGGGTATGTAAAACTGCTGCAGCGGTGCCTGGCTCATAGCAAGGTGCCTACACGGTTAGGCCAGATGAAGCAGCATGCTTTCCGGCGCCTCGAGAAAGCCTTTCCAGGCGTTGCAGAAGCGAGCAATGGTACCGCCATCAATAAAGCGATGATCGCCTGCCCAGGTGACCGTCAAGATAGCCCGGCGCTGCACAGCCCCGTGCTCATCAAAGCGCGGCAGCCACTGGGTTTTGCCAATGGCCACAATGGCGGCTTCCGGCGCATTAATAATCGGCGCCGCGTAGGTGCCCCCGAGGGCACCAATGTTGGAGATACTAATGGTGCCGCCCTTTAGATCCGCCTGCTCCACGCGCCCTTCCCGCGCGGCATTGGTTAGCCTGCCGACCTCTTTGGCAATCTCAAACAGCGTTAAGCCCTCGACACCCTTCACGTTAGGTACCAAAAGCCCCGCTTTGCCATCCACCGCCATGCCGATATTGCACTGATCGTAGTAGCTCAGCTCGTTGGCTTCGCTGTTTAACTGTGCATTGATGATCGGCGTCTCCGCCACGGCCAGCGCCATCGCTTTCATAAAGAACGGCATCAGCGTGAGCCGTTCGCCCTTCGCCTCTACCTGCGGCTTGAGCCGCTCGCGCAGCGCCAACAGCTCGGTGACGTCGATCTCTTCACCGTAGTGAAAATGAGGAATGGAGCTAGCGGCCTCTACCATACGCTTGGCCATCACCGCCCGCACGCCGCGCAGCGGCTCTACTTTTGAGGGTGCTAAGCCGGTGCTTGAAGGCATCGAAACACTGGCCGTTTGGTGAGATACCGCTGGCGCGTTGAGGTGCGCTAGCACGTCTTCTTTCAACACTCGACCATCTTTGCCACTGCCTGAGATCTCCGACAGGGCTAGGCTGTGCTCGCGTACTAAGCGGCGCACCGCAGGGCTAGCGGGCACTTTGCCTGCAGCAGCCGGGGTAACGGCTTGGCTTTTAGGCGGCGGGCTATTTTCATCCGCGGCCACCGCGTGGCTACTGGGCGGCGCTGGAGGTGCCTGCTCGGTAGCAGTAGTGTCTCTGTTCATCTGACCGGCGGCTTGGTATGCATAAAGCGGCGCGTGAACCTTGGCAATCTTCCCCTGGGCCACATACAGCTTGGTGACCGTCCCGGCTTCTGGCGCGGTGATTTCCACCAGCGCCTTGTCGGTCATCACTTCGACAATCGGCTGGTCCTCTTCGATGGTGTCGCCTTCGGCCACGCGCCACTCCACCACTTCACACTCAACGATACCTTCACCGATATCTGGCAGTAAAAAATCACTCATGGCTGTTCTCCCTGGCGCTAAAAGTTCACGCTTTCGCGAATCGCTTCAAAAATTTTCAGGTGGTCGGGCAAGTACTCTTTCTCCAGCACAAGTGGGAAAGGCGTATCCAGCCCGGTAACCCGAGTAATCGGCGATTCCAGATAGAGAAAACAGCGCTCCTGTATCGTCGCGGCAATTTCACCGGCAAAGCCGCCGGTGAGCGGCGCTTCATGACTAACAATCATACGGCCGGTTTTGAATACCGACTCTGCCACGGTATCCACATCCCAGGGCAGCAGCGAGCGCAGGTCGATGACCTCGCAGGCAATGCCCTGCTCTTCAGCAAGCTCGGCGGCTTTACTGATCACTTCCATCTGCGCACCCCAGCCCACCAGGGTAATATCGGTGCCCTCTTTGATCACTTCTGCTTCACCAATTGGCAGTTGGTAGTCTTCATCAGGCACTTCACCTACGGCGGCACGATAGAGCCGTTTTGGCTCTAAAAACAGCACGGGGTCGGGGTCACGAATCGCCGCCAGCAGCAGCCCTTTGGCTTGATAGGGGTTGCGCGGCACCACCACTTTTAAGCCCGGCGTGTGGGTAAAGTACGCCTCAGGTGATTGCGAGTGGTATAAGCCCCCGGAAATGCCGCCGCCATAGGGTGTGCGAATGGTGAGCCCGCCTACGTTGAAGAGATCCCCAGAGCGGTAGCGGAATTTGGCGGTCTCGTTAACGATTTGATCAAATGCGGGGAAGATGTAATCCGCAAACTGGATTTCAGCGACGGGAACAGAGCCTTGTGCGGCCAGTCCGTTAGCAAAGCCAATAATGCCTTGCTCCACCAGCGGCGTATTAAAGCAGCGCGCTTTGCCGTACTTCTCTTGTAAATGGCTGGTGGCTCGGAAAACACCGCCAAAAATACCCACGTCTTCACCAAAGCAGATGACTTTCTCATCTTCCGCCATGGCGATATCCAGCGCGTTATTAATCGCCTGGAGCATGTTCATCGTCGCCATATTACGCCTCTCCCTGAGTATCAGTGGCTGACGAAAGCGTCAGATCTAGCGATTTTGCGCCGCGCGGGTAGGCATCTGGGTAGCGGCGAATATGGCGCTTCAACTGATCCAGCTGGTGCTGTAGCGCAGGTGTCACATCGGCGTAAACATCGCTGATTAACGACTCCAGCGGCGGCGGCGGGCGTTTTTCGGCGCGCTTCATGGTTTCCAGCACTTCACGGCGCAGGCTCTCCTGCTGGGCAGCTTCCTCTTCATCGCTCCACCACCCTTTCTTCGCCAGCCAGCGCTGCATGCGTAGCAAGGGATCTTTGGCGCGCCACGCTTCCTCTTCGCTCTTAGCGCGATAGCCCGAGGGGTCATCCGAAGAGGAGTGGGCAGCCAACCGGTAGGACATGGCTTCAATCAGCACCGGCTGGTTCTGCTCAACGGCGATTTTTCGCGCTTGGCGGGTCGCTTCATATACCGCTAGGGCGTCGTTACCATCCACGCGAATCACGTGCATATGGTAGCCAAAGGCACGGGGAGCAATGCCGTCAGCGGCAAACTGTTCTGTGGAGGGAGTAGAAATAGCGTAGCCGTTGTTGCGGCAGAAAAAGATCACCGGCACCTGATGCACCGAGGCCATATTAAGCGCGGCGTGAAAGTCCCCTTCTGAGGCTGCGCCTTCGCCAAAAAAGGTCAGCGTACAGTGGCCTTCACCGGCCAGCTTTTGGCCATAGGCATACCCGGTGGCTTGAGGAATCTGCGTCGCCAGCGGCGATGAGATGGTCATGTAGTGCAGCTTGCGAGAGCCGTAATGAATCGGCATTTGGCGGCCTTTGCCGTAATCAAGCTCGTTGCCAAATAGCTGATTCATAAACTCGTCGATGGAGAATCCGCGATACATAAGTGCGCCCTGTTCGCGGTACTGCGCCATGATCATGTCGGCATCGTCCAGGGCTGCGGTGGCTCCCACCACCGCGGCCTCCTCACCGGTACACTGCATGTAGAAGCTGAGCCTGCCCTGGCGCTGCGCGGCCATCATGCGCTCATCGAGAATACGCGTGGCCAGCATGGCCTGGTAGAGCCTACGGGCGTGATCGCGGCTCAAGGCGGGCTCGTCGGCACCTTCATAAAGCTCGCCCTCGGGGCTGAGCACGCTGAAGGTGTCTATGGAGAATTCGTCGCCGGTCATGAAGGCCGGCTGGTGTACGTACTGAGTCATCATTATTGTCCTTGTTTTTACCCCTTTTGAGGGCAGTGTTGTCGGTCATGACCTTTTATGCCAGTGGATTTATCTGACACGGGTCAACGCAACACTTGGACAGTAACTCAGTGCAAGCCGTTTAGGGATTCAACTTAAGACGCAGAGAGCACTTAAGAAGCAGAGAGGCGTTGGCGCAGCCGCTGCTGATAGACGTTAAAGGCGCTATCCGCGCTCAGCGCCAGCAGCGCGATCAACAGCGCGCCTTGCAGCACGTAGGCCATATTACCATTGACGATACCGGCAATAATCGGATCACCCAGGTTGCTAGCCCCTACCGTCGCCCCAAGGGCTGCCGTGGCAATATTGATCGTCACGGAAGTACGTACTCCTGCCAATATGACAGGAGCCGCTAAGGGAAGCTCCACGTGACGCAGCACCTGCCAAGGCGTCATGCCCATGGCCTGGGCCGCCTCTTTGATGGTCGCGTCAACATCGTTAATGCCCGCCAGCGTATTGCGTACGATTGGCAGCAGCCCGTAAAGCATTAGCGCAACGATAATGGGAAACGTACCAAACCCTAACACTGGCACCGCTAGCGCCAGCACCGCCACCGGGGGGAACGTTTGCCCTAAAGAGGCCAACTGCCCCACCAGAGGCAAGAAATCCCGCCCTCGCTCGCGGGTAACGGCAATACCTGCCGCTACACCAACCGCAATGGTGACCACTGCCGCCACGCCAACGACTAACACATGGCGGCCCAGCAGCTCGTAAAACGCCGCGCGATCATAGACGACTTGCCGGGCGTCAGGCTCTACCCAACGAAACAGGCCCTCGAGGAGCGGCATGCCGACGATGCACATCGCCAGTAGCGCGACCCAAATAAGCGGCAGAAACCATTGAATGCTCGGTGCGTTCGGCAAGCTGACGGCGGCAGAATTACGCGTCACGTTGGCTCACCTTATCCAACTGCGCCTCTTTGACGATGCGGCGCAGCGAAAGCTCCCCTATCGGTACATCGCCTTGATCCACCACGGTTAAGCGATCGCAGTGGTCCCGCAGCATCATGGAAAGCGCTTGGCGCAGCGAGAAATCGGCGGGAATTCGAGATTGTGCCGGCAAAGTAGGCCCAAGCGATGTCATGTGATCTTTTACGCGCGTTAACGCTGCCTGCTTCAACCCCCGCTCAAGCCCACCGAGCAGGGATTCCACAAACGGATCAGCGGGCCGTTGAAGCAGTGCCAGCGGCGTGCCCTGCTGGACAATACGGCCATCACGCATGACGACCAAATGGTCGGCTAACTTCAGCGCTTCATCCATATCGTGGGTCACGAACACAATGGTTTTGTGTAACCGTGCCTGTAGCTTGGCCAGCTCATCCTGAAGCTTTTCCCGGGTAATGGGGTCCAGAGCACCAAACGGCTCATCCATCAGTAGTATATCGGGGTCTGCGGCTAAGGCACGGGCCACCCCGACCCGCTGCGCTTGACCACCTGAGAGCTGATGCGGATATTTATGGGCAAACTCGCCCACTGGCAGGCCACAGCGCGGCACATCCCCACCAAGCAATGCCCACGCCTGCCAGCAGCAGCGTGGGCCACCAGCGGGATAACCCTAAGCGTAGGCGTAGCTCTACCAAACACAGCAACAGTACGAACAGCACGGTCCAGTAGGCTGCGCCAATGCCGAGTCGCGCCTGGGGTAACGAGGGGTCGACCAACCAGTGGCCTGCCACCATTAAGCCAAACGGCATCAACAGCAAGATGAGTATGATGATGCCCAGCATCGCCCGGTAGTGCCTTGAGGTAGGCACGGACGACAACGCCGCCATGGCGATAAAGAGCAGTGATACCAGTGCCGCGCCCGGCCAGCTAATGGCGTCTACCATGCCAAAAGCCGTGCCGGAAACAATGCGATTAGGAGCAACACTGACAAAGCTTAACAACCAAGCGGCAGCCAGCATGGCACCGCTTAGGCACAACAGCACAACATTCGGGTGCCATGGGCGTCGTTTAAACGATGGCGAGGGCAAGGCGTCGATTAACGACATTTTCAGCACTGTTCCATACCGGGCTATCGGTCATATCAAAGAAGAAAGCACCGTTGCCGGTGTATTCGGGATACAGACCAACCTCACCCGCCTGCAACGCGCTGCGTACCACGCAGCTACCACCAAGCTGAAGCCGATCTTCCGTTGGAATACCGTTGCGCTCCAGCGTCTGAATAATTAACTCGCCTAGCACCGAGCCTTCGGTATCGATTTTAGAAGAGGCCACGATGGGGTCGTTGGCACTGGCCGTGGAGAGCACCGTTGATAAACAGGCAGCCATGGCAGGTGTGAACAATTAGCGCATGGAGTCGTCCTTTTCAATGAACTTCTGGGGCGTATCGTTTCAGTATAAGAGCCTGCTGCGTTGAAGTCAGACGCCGCAGTAACGACGCCTGACTGTTTACAACGATTAAGGCGCTTCGATCACCCAGGTGGTTCCTTCCCGAGAATCTTTGAGAATAATGCCAAGCGCTGCCAGCTCATCACGAATAGCATCAGCGCGGGCAAAATCCTTACTTCCTTTCGCCGCTTGTCGCTCGGCGATTTTTGCTTCGATCTCTTCTTCGCTCAGCGCTACCTGCTGCTGGGCGCCTTTTAGAAACGTTTGTGGCGTTTGCTGCAGTAGTCCCAGCACACCGGCCAAACGCTTTAATTCACCAGCCAAGCGTGGTGCCTCTGCTGGCTGAGCACTTTTCGCTCGGTTGAGATCGCGGGCCAAATCGAAAAGCGCGGCCAAAGCGATGGGCGTGTTGAAGTCGTCGTCCATTGCCGCGGTAAAGCGCTCCGCAGCATCGCTGGCGGCTGCCTGTTCGTCGGCGTTCACTCCGTCTAACGCCGTATACAGCCGAGTTAGCGATTTGCGCGCCTCGACCAGCGAATCCGCTGAGTAGTTAATAGCGCTACGATAGTGGCTTGCCACCAACAGGTAGCGCACCACTTCTGGGTCGTGTTCGGCTAGCACGTCGCGGATGGTGAAGAAGTTGCCCAGCGACTTGGACATCTTCTCTTGATTGACGCGAACGGCTCCGGCATGCATCCAGGTATTGACGTAGGTTTTCCCTGTCGCCGCTTCCGATTGGGCAATCTCGTTTTCATGATGGGGGAAGGTCAAATCCGGCCCGCCGCCATGAATATCGAAGGTATCGCCCAAGCAGCAGGTCGACATCGCGGAGCACTCGATGTGCCAACCCGGTCGCCCGTCTCCCCAGGGGGAATGCCAGTGAGCTTCACCGGGCTTGGCCGCTTTCCAGAGCACGAAATCCAGCGGGTCTTCTTTGTGCACATCCACGTCGACCCGTGCACCAGAGCGCATGTCATCCAGCTGACGGTTATTCAATTTGCCGTAGTCGGTGAACTTGCGCACTCGGTAGTAGACATCACCATTGGCCGCGGCATAGGCAAAACCTTTGTCGATGAGCGTTTCGATCATCGCGATAATATCGTCGATGTGCCTCGTTGCCCGGGGCTCCTGACTGGGTGGCAGCACGTTGAGGCGAGCTTCGTCCTCATGCATCGCGGCAATCATGCGCTCGGTGAGCGCGTCGATGGGCTCGCCGTTCTCCTCGGCCCGCTTGAGGATTTTATCGTCGATATCGGTGATGTTGCGCACGTAGGTCACGTCATAGCCGCGATGGCGCAGGTAGCGGGTAATCACATCAAAGGCCACCATCACCCGGGCGTGGCCAAGGTGACAGTAGTCATACACCGTCATACCGCAAACGTACATGCTGACCTTGCCATCGACAAGGGGCTTAAAAGGCTCTTTGCGGCGAGTCAGCGTATTGTAAATATGCATATGACGTTTCCTTATCCCTTCTGTTTGATTTTCGCCCAGCTATCTTTCAAGCCCACGGTGCGGTTGAACACCAGGTGGTCGGCAGTGGAGGCGTGACGATCGGCGCAGAAGTAACCGACTCGCTCGAATTGGAAACGATCTTCCGGCGCGGCGCTGGCCAGGCTTGGCTCGCCAATGGCATGGCACACCACCAGCGACTCGGGATTCAAATGCTCGAGGAAGTCTACGTCCTTATCACGATCGGGCTGCTCGACCATGAACAGGTTGTCGTACAGGCGCACTTCCATCGGCACGCCGTGGGCCGCGCTGACCCAGTGAATTACGCCTTTCACCTTGCGGCCTTCCGGGTTTTTACCCAGGGTGTCGAAATCGACGGAGCAGTGCAGCTCAATAATCTCACCTGCATCGTCTTTAATCACGTCATCACAGCGAATTACGTAGCTGTTGCGCAGGCGCACTTCTTTGCCCGGTGCTAGGCGGAAGAATTTCTTCGGCGCGTCTTCCATAAAATCGTCTTGCTCGATGTAGAGCTCACGACCAAAAGGAACTTTACGCATCGGCATGTCTTCACGCGCCGGGTGGCCTGGCACCTCGTACACTTCCTCGTGATCTTCCGGCACGTTGGTCAGCACCACTTTTAGCGGCTTGAGCACGCACATCGCCCGGGGTGCGTTATCTTCCAGGTCCGAACGAATGGCGTGGGTCAGCATGGCGATATCCACCAAACCACCGTCGGAACGGGTCACGCCGATCATTTCACAGAATT
Organism: Halomonas sp. Cn5-12; assembly: GCF_021532545.1. NCBI lineage: Bacteria > Pseudomonadati > Pseudomonadota > Gammaproteobacteria > Oceanospirillales > Halomonadaceae > Halomonas > Halomonas sp. Cn5-12. The sequence goes on along the minus strand of NZ_JAKGAY010000003.1, from coordinate 38,513 downwards.
TACGAATCGAAGCGGGCGTATAGCCCCGGCGACGCATACCGGAAATGGTCGGCATTCGCGGGTCATCCCAACCATCGACGATCTGCTCATCCACCAACAGCTTCAGCTTACGTTTGGAGGTCAGCGTGTAGTCGAGGTTCAGTCTGGCAAATTCAATCTGGCGCGGCTTGGCGGGCACCGGCAGATTGTTCAAGAACCACTCGTATAGCGGGCGGTGGTCTTCGAACTCCAGCGTACAGATGGAGTGAGTAATACCCTCGATGGCATCCGACTGACCGTGGGTAAAATCGTACGAGGGGTAGATTTTCCACTTGTCACCTGTTTGGTGGTGATGCGCATGACGAATGCGGTACAAGATCGGATCGCGCAAATTGATGTTGGGCGACGCCATATCGATTTTGGCGCGCAGCACTTTTTCCCCTTCACCAAACTCACCGTTACGCATCCGTTCTAGAAGGTCCAAGCTCTCTTCGGCGCTGCGCTCGCGGTAGGGGCTAGGCTTGCCGGGCTCGGTCAGCGTACCCCGATACTCGCGGATTTCATCCGGAGACAGGTCATCCACATAGGCTTTGCCTTCACGAATCAGATGCTGCGCCCAGGCGTAGAGCTGGTCGAAGTAGTCGGAGGCAAAACGTACCGGGCCTGCCCACTCAAAACCCAACCAGCTAACGTCTTCTTTGATGGCGTCAATGTACGCCTGCTCTTCTTTTGCTGGGTTGGTGTCGTCAAAGCGCAGATGACACTCACCACCAAACTGCTCTGCCAACCCGAAGTTCAGACAAATCGACTTGGCGTGGCCGATGTGCAAAAAGCCGTTGGGCTCCGGAGGAAAGCGCGTCACAATTTTGGTGACCTGGCCGCCCGCTATCTCGTCGCGTACTTGGTTGCGAATGAAGTTCGGCGCTGGGGTGGTCTCGTTGGTCATGGTGGTGTTGATAACCTCATGGTGGATGGCGTGCTGGGCAAACGATGCAAAGGCAATCAGGGTTAGCGCTTCGCGGTGCCGAGCAAAACCGCTATTATAACGTGACGCCGATGCACAGCGCCAAGGCGAACGCTTTTATTGAACAGGAATTTATCCATGATCGTATTACAGACGAACTACGGTGACATCACCATCGCGCTCAATCATGAAAAAGCCCCGGTTACGGCAGCCAATTTCGAGCAGTACGTGCGCGACGGTTTTTACGACGGCACGCTGTTCCACCGGGTCATCGATGGTTTCATGATTCAAGGGGGCGGCTTCGACCAGGAGTTCAACCAGAAGCCGACACGCGACCCCATCGAAAACGAAGCCGACAACGGTCTGCAGAACACCATCGGCACGCTGGCCATGGCCCGTACCCAGGATCCCCACTCTGCCACCGCCCAGTTTTTCATCAACGTCGGTAACAACAGCTTCCTGAACCACAGCGGCAAAAGCCTGCAAGGCTGGGGTTACGCGGTATTTGGTGAAGTAGTGGACGGCATGGACGTGGTCAACGCCATCAAGGCCGTGAGCACCACGCGCCGTGGCATGCACGCAGACGTGCCCGCCGAAGACGTGGTCATCGAGCGCGCCTACCTGAAGGATGCGGAATAACCGTCGGGAGTCTTATGCGTACGCTGCTGATCGCTGACATGCATTTGAGTAACGACACCCCTGAGCTCAATCAGGGGTTTTATCGTTACCTGGAGCATACCGCCAAAGGGGCCGAGGATCTTTACATTCTGGGCGACCTGTTCGACGCCTGGATCGGAGACGACTTGCTGGATACGCCTCACCCCCTCAGCGGGGTGGCCCATGAGGTGATCAAGCGCCTGCGGGCACTGAGCGATGCGGGCACGTCCATCTTTTTCATTCACGGCAACCGGGACTTTCTGATCGGCGAACGCTTCATCAACGCCTGTCAGGCCACCCTGCTGCCCGACAGTGAGCAAGTGGAATTGCAGGGCGTAGCCGCCGTCATTCTGCACGGTGACAGCCTGTGCACCAAAGATGAGGCCTACATGGCGTTTCGCGCCCAGTCTCGCCACCCTGAGTGGCAGGCGCAGATCCTGGCCATGCCGCTGGAGCAGCGGCTAGAGTTGGCCAAGAGCCTGCGTATGCAGTCTGGGGATGCCAACGCCAACAAGGCCGAAGCCATCATGGATGTGACCCACGCAGAAGTCGTGACCACGATGCAGCGCCATGGGGTGAACATCATGATCCATGGCCACACCCATCGCCCCAAGGTCCATGACCTCACCGTCGAAGACGTGCCTGCCAAACGCTTTGTGTTAGGCGATTGGGATAGCGAACACGGCTGGGATATTGTCGTGGAGCACTCGAGCGAGCGCCACCCAGAGCCCGTACTGCGCCAGTTCTCGCTGATCCAGCCGCCTGGTAGCGACAGCGAATCGCATTGAGCCATTGAGCACAGGCCCCGTCATGAAAAAGCCGATCACATGGATCGGCTTTTTAGTTTTAGCGCTCTATCCTGGCATCACTGCGCAGGTCATCGATCAATCCTTGAATGATCGCCTGAGCCCGCAGTTGTTCTGCCATTTGTGACACGAAAGCATTCATCTGCTCGTCGGCCTGCCCTTCGTTGACACTGTCCAATGCAACGACAGCAACGCCCTGAGGCAAGGTCACGGCACGGTAAACGCTGTCGCCCTCTTCAGGGTGTGGCATGCGGAACACTTCACGGATCAGCGCCTGAGGCAGCGTACTGTCAGACTGGCGAGAGACGTTATTGGCTTCCAGCCACTCCAGCTCAACGGCATCGCCCGCACGGAGCAAGGCGATCAATTCTGCTGCCTGCTCCTGAAGTGCTTCTTGGCGCTGCTGAGCAGCAACAGCCTGCTCTACTTCATCGCGCACTTCATCTAGGGGCAGAACAGTTGCATCACGATGCTCGGCGACACGAAGCACTAAGCGGCGGTCGTTGTCGAGCTCAATCACTTCGCTGTTGTAGCCCTCTTCCAGCACGTCAGCGCTGAACGCCTCATCCAGCACGCCCGGCTCGGAAAGCGCTCCTTCACCTTCCCCACGCGCCAACCAGTCGCTCTCGTTGAGCGTCAGGCCGAGGTCATCCGCAACGGACTGCAGATCGTCTGCCGCGAAGCTCTCATCGATCAGACGCTGCACCTGACGATTGAAGTCATCATTGACCTCACGCAGCGCCACTTCCTGAGCCAAACGGTCACGCTGCTCTTCGAAAGAAGGCGCATCCAGCTCGGTAACCTGCAGAATATGGAAAGCACCGTCCATTTCGACGACCTGGGACGTCTCACCGACCCCAAGGGCAAACGCTGCGTCATCGAAGGCATCACCAAAGAAGCCGCGACTGATCACGCCCAGATCACCACCCTGCTCGGCACTAGCGGTGTCATCCGAAAAACGCACGGCGGTATCGGCGAAACTCTCACCACGGCTCAGGTCAGCCAGCGCTTCATTGGCTAGCTGCTGGGCCTCTTCACGGCCACGCTCGGAACCAAAGGTCACCATGATATGGGAAACACGACGGTTGGCATCGCGATTCTGCTCACGCCAGGCAGCGCGGAGTTCGCTCTCGTCCACAGCAATATCTTCAGCCATGGCCTGGCGGTCGATCACCACGTACTCGACGCGCACCTGTTCCGGGCGCTCGAAGCGTTCCTGGTTGGCGTCATAGTAGGCCTGCATCTGCTCCTCGGTGACCTCTACTTCATAAGCAGCATCATTGGCATCCAGCATCACGTAGCGGAAATCTCGCTGCTGGCCTTGCAGGTCTGCCAGACGCTGCTCTTCATTGGCCAAGCTGAAGTCACTGAATGCCAAGCCCTGCTGCAGTTGCTGACGCTTGATATCCATCCGCAGCTCTTCACGGAACGAGAGCGGCGTGTAACCCGCTCCTGCCAGACGATTCCGGAAAATTTCTGCAGAAAAGCGCCCATCCTGATCATGAAACTCAGGCAGTGTCACGATCATCTGGTCAAGCTGAGCGTCGGAGACGTAAAAACCGCCGTCCTCAGCATACTGACGCAGTAAAGACTGAGTGATGAGCTGGTCGAGCATATCGTTGCGCAGTGCCCGCTCCTGCTCAGGAGGCACTTGCCCAGAACGCAGCGCGCGCTGCACTTCTAGCTCAACTTGCTGACGCATAATGGGTTCGCCATTAACGCTCGCCACTTCATTGGGGTCGCTACCAAAGACACTGAACAGCGACTCCACACCAAAAAGCGCCATGGCCGCGACCATGACACCAATGATTATCTTGGCACCCCAGCTTCTGGAGCCATCTCGTATACTTTGCAGCATGCTAGCCTCAGATCATCAAAGCCATCTATTGCCCAAACCATCGGGCCAGAAAAGAACATGGGCGCATCGCGGATGCGATGCGCCCATTAGGTTACAGCAAACGCGAGCCAATTAGTTGACGGCGTCTTTCAGCGCTTTACCGGCTTTAAAGCTGGGCACTTTGGCAGCGCTGATTTCGATTGGCTGACCCGTTTGGGGGTTGCGACCAGTACGCGCAGCCCGCTCTTTAATAGCGAAGGTACCAAAACCTACCAGAGAAACACTCTCGCCTTTTTTGAGGCTATCGGTGACAGACTCCACCATGGCATCCAATGCGCGGCTTGCCGCTGCTTTAGGAATATCTGCAGATGCGGCAATAGCTTCAATCAGCTCGGACTTATTCACACTTCACCCCTTAACTGTTTCAAAAAATGGCTCTGAACGGCACGGCCACCAAGTGCATCAACCTCAAAGCATAGCTGCGTTTTATAGCAATGCCTTGAAACACCTGTCAAGCGACCGGACCGTGAAATGCCCGCTGCTCAAGGCATTGGGCAAACTTATTAAGTAAAATTAAAGCAAAACTGCTTTAACGCTTAATGGGTACTTGCAACAGCATTTGCATTGAAAGACTTATCTGCGCCCTTTAATGAAGCGCCTTCGGCAACATTCTCTGCCAGCGCCACGGCCAGCACGTCATCTATCCAGCGTACGGGGCGAATATCAAGCGCTCCTTTGATATTCTCCGGTACTTCCTTGAGATCTCGACGATTTTCCTCAGGGATTAAGACGGTCTTTATACCACCCCGCCTAGCCGCCAGCAATTTCTCCTTTAGACCCCCAATCGGTAATACTTCACCACGCAGGTTTACCTCCCCTGTCATGGCCACATCGCACCTTACTGGCCGCTGAGTATAAGCGGAGACAATCGCCGTTACCATGGCAATACCAGCACTGGGCCCGTCTTTAGGTGTGGCACCTTCGGGCACATGGATGTGCAGGTCTTCGTTTTCGAAGCGCTGGGGGTCAATTCCATAGGCCTGAGCACGCGCCTTCACGACGGTTTGTGCTGCACTTACCGACTCTTTCATGACATCACCAAGCGAACCGGTCTTGTTAATACGACCTTTACCTGGCGTCACTACCGACTCAATGTTGAGCAGCTCCCCACCTACGGACGTCCAAGCCAAGCCGGTTACACGACCGACTTGGTCCTCCTGCTCCGCCAAGCCATAGCTATAGCGGCGTACACCGGCATAAGTCTCAATCTGATCAGCGGAGAGCACTTGCTGCGCCTGCAGCTTGTTGCCTGCCTTATCTTTCGAGGTGCGCTCAGCTTCTAAGCGCTCACGCAGCACTTTACGGCACACTTTAGCGATCTGACGCTCAAGCTCGCGCACACCCGCTTCACGAGTGTAGTAGCGCACCAACTCAAGCAACGCGTCGTCATTCAGCGCTAGCTCTTCTTCCTTAAGCCCATTAGCTTCTAGCTGCTTGGGTAGCAGGTAGCGCCTAGCGATGGCGAGCTTCTCGTCTTCGGTGTAGCCCGGTAGACGAATAATCTCCATACGGTCCAGCAGCGGGCCTGGGATATTCATTGAGTTCGCGGTACAAATAAACAGCGTTTCAGAGAGGTCGTAATCCAGCTCAAGGTAGTGATCACTAAAGCTGTCGTTCTGCTCGGGGTCCAATACCTCTAGAAGCGCTGACGCCGGATCACCACGGTGGTCCATGCCTAGTTTATCCACCTCATCCAACAGGAAAAGCGGATTTTTCACCCCGGCACGGCTCATACGCTGTATCAGCTTGCCTGGCAGCGAGCCAATATAGGTGCGGCGATGGCCACGGATTTCCGACTCATCGCGCACACCACCCAGCGCCAGGCGGACGTACTTACGATTTGTCGCGCGGGCGATGGATTGACCAAGGGACGTTTTACCTACCCCAGGCGGTCCTACCAAGCAGAGCACCGGCCCTTTCATTTTCCGTACGCGCTTTTGTACGGCTAGGTACTCAAGAATGCGCGCCTTCACTTCTTCCAGGCCGTAATGATCTTCATCCAGCACCTGCTGGGCTTTTACCAGATCGTGCTTAACGCGCGTGCGCTTTTTCCATGGAACGGCAATTAGCCAGTCCAGATATGAGCGCACTACGGTCGCCTCAGCAGAATTGGCAGCCATCATTTTGAGCTTATTAAGCTCTTGAGTCGCTTTATCAGACGCCTCTTTGGGCATCCCAGACTCTTTGATCGCCTGTTCGTACTTTTCGGCTTCGTTGGGTACATTATCCAGCTCACCCATCTCTTTCTGGATGGCCTTCATCTGCTCATTGAGATAGTACTCACGCTGCGTTTTTTCCATCTGCTCTTTAACACGCGAGCGGATGCGCTTCTCGACCTGGAGCAGATCAATCTCAGACTCAATCAGCGCCATCAGGTGTTCAATACGGTCGCGTACGCGATCCATTTCGAGCAGCTCTTGCTTGTCACCAATTTTCAGCGACAGGTGGGCGCAGATGGTGTCGACCAAACGGCTAGGGTCTTCGATGCCCGACAGCGAGTTAAGCACTTCGTTGGACACTTTCTTAGACAGCTTGACGTACTGCTCGAACTGATTGAGCAGGACACGCACTAGCGCTTCTTGCTCACGACTGGTAAGCGGCTCGCTTTCACGTGGGATTAAGTGCGCCTGAGTGTAGCCCGCTTCATTTTCTTCGATATCGATAACATCAGCGCGGAAGCTGCCTTCAATCAACACCTTTACAGTGCCATCAGGCAGCTTAAGCAGCTGCATGATGTCAGCGACGGTCCCCATCGCGTAGAGGTCCGCATTATCAGGATCATCCTGTGAGGCCTCGCGCTGAGCCACCAGCAGTACACGCTTGTCGGCTTCCATCGCTGCCTCTAAGGCTTGAATGGACTTCTCACGGCCAACAAAAAGCGGAATAACCATTTGCGGATACACAACCACATCCCGCAAAGGCAACAGGGGTAGACATTGTGTCTGATCGGCGTTCTGCTGCATCGCAGACGTTCCTCAAATTCGGATGAGTACTTGAAGGGTACTTAGCCAAGTACCTCACAGTATGAAAGGGCATGGCACGACACATCACCGTGTGCTGGCCAGCCGTTTCAACAATAACGTAGAACAACAAGGGGCCGCCTAGGCGACCCCTTGGTTTGGCACAAGCGGTGAAAGCTAGGCCGTGGTACGTACCGAAGGGTTAACCGTCAGTACCGTCGACCCGCGCTTCTTCCTGCTGCGAGTAGATCAACAGTGGCTCGCTTTCGCCAGCAATGACGGAACCATCGATGACGACCTTGCTCACCCCTTCCAAGGAAGGAATTTCATACATGGTATCCAGCAGCACAGACTCTAGGATAGAACGCAGCCCACGAGCACCGGTTTTACGTTCCATGGCTTTCACAGCCACAGCCCGTAAGGCGTCGTCTCTAAACTCAAGCGTGACGCCTTCCATCTCGAAGAGCTTGGCATACTGCTTGATCAGCGAGTTTTTCGGCTCAGTCAAAATCTGAACCAGTGCGTCTTCTGTCAGCTCAGTCAGCGTTGCAATCACTGGCAGGCGACCCACAAACTCAGGAATCAAGCCAAACTTGACCAGATCCTCTGGCTCGACATCCGCGAGTAGCTCGCCAACGCCTCGCGAAGACTCTTTGCTTTTCACGCTGGCATTGAAACCAATACCGCCTTTCTCAGCACGGTCGCGAATGACTTTATCCAAGCCAGCAAAAGCACCACCCACAATAAACAGGATATTGGCCGTATTGACCTGAACAAACTCCTGCTGGGGATGCTTACGCCCACCTTGGGGAGGAACGGACGCCGTTGTGCCTTCAATTAGCTTCAGCAGCGCCTGCTGTACGCCTTCGCCAGAAACATCACGGGTAATCGACGGGTTATCCGATTTACGCGAGATTTTGTCGATTTCATCGATATAGACGATGCCGCGCTCGGCTTTCTCAACGTCGTAGTCGCACTTTTGCAGCAGCTTTTGGATGATATTTTCAACATCTTCACCCACATAGCCTGCTTCGGTCAGCGTCGTTGCATCAGCAATAGTAAAAGGTACATTCAATAGCCGCGCCATGGTCTCGGCGAGGAGCGTTTTACCGCTACCCGTCGGGCCAATTAGCAGGATGTTGGACTTACCTAGCTCCACATCGCCTTCACGTACTTCTGACTTCAGACGCTTGTAGTGGTTATAAACCGCTACAGACAGCACCATCTTGGCGCGGTCTTGTCCGATGACGTAGTCGTCCAATGTATGACGTATTTCGCGGGGCGTAGGTAAACGCTCCTCATCGCTCTCGGCATCGGCTTCGAGAACTTCTTCGCGAATGATGTCATTACATAAGTCGACACACTCATCGCAGATATACACGGACGGGCCGGCAATCAGCTTACGAACTTCGTTTTGGTTTTTACCACAAAACGAGCAGTAAAGCAGTTTGCCACCTTCGTCCTTGCCTTTGCCGTCGGCCATTCGCGTACCTCTGTCACTGCGGCGGCTGACGCCGCCTGAAAAGCTCGTTAGAAAAGCAGAATCCTATCACGCTATCAGGATGTAGGTCGCTTATCCAGCACTGCGTCAATCAAGCCATACTCTTTTGCTTTATTGGCGCTCATAAAATTGTCGCGGTCAGTATCCTGAGCCACTTTCTCAACATCCTGGCCAGTGTGGTGAGCCAGAATTTGATTCAGTTTCTCACGAATACCGAGAATTTCACGGGTGTGAATCTCAATATCCGACGCTTGACCTTGGTAGCCACCTAGCGGCTGGTGAATCATCACGCGGGAGTTAGGTAAGCAGTAACGCTTGCCCGCAGCGCCTGCTGTTAGCAGGAGCGCGCCCATGCTGGCAGCCTGACCAATACATACGGTGGAAACATCCGGCTTGATAAACTGCATGGTGTCATAAATTGACATACCCGCCGTTACCGAACCACCGGGTGAATTGATGTAAAGATGGATATCCTTATCGGGGTTTTCAGACTCAAGAAACAACAACTGCGCCACGACAAGGTTAGCCATGTAATCTTCTACCGGCCCTACCAGGAAAATCACACGCTCTTTTAAAAGGCGCGAGTAGATGTCGTAGGCTCTTTCCCCTTTGGCGCTCTGCTCAACCACCATGGGCACTAAACCGCCGGCGTTTTGAATATCAAACTCACTCATTCGGGTGATTCCTTGCGTCCGGTAAGGGAAAAGCGCACCCAGATAGGGTGCGCCACGCGATGAGATCAGGCGCCTGCCTGTTCGCCCTCTTCGGCCTTCTCATCTTGCTCAGCCTGCTGCTGAGCAGCAGCCAACGCTTGCTGGTAAGACATTTCGACGTCTTTGACGTTCGCTTGCTCAAGCAGCTTCTCAACGGCTTTCTCTTCGAGAATGGCAGATTTTACCTGGGTTTTCAGCTGCTCATTACCCATGTAGTACTCAACCACTTCGGATGGATCTTGATACTGCTCAGCCAGCTCTTCTACTTTGGCTTTGATGGCCGCGTCGTCTGCGTCCAGTTCATTGGCTTTGATCACTTCAGCTAGCAATAGACCAACCTGAACACGGCTCTTCGCCTGCTCTTCAAACAGCTCATTCGGCAGCTGGCTAACGTCAAAATCGTCACCCAGGCCAAACTGCTGAGCGGCTTGACGCTTCATGCCGTCCGTTTCTTGCTGAACCAGCGCGGTAGGCACGGGAATGTCGTTCGCTTTTTTCAGCGCATCCAGCACCTGCTGCTTAACACGGTTGTCAACAGCCTGAGCCGCTTCGCGGGTCATGTTCTTTTTAATTTCAGCACGGAATTTGGCTTCATCGCCGTCTTCCACACCGAAACGCTCGATGAACTCAGCATCAACTTCCGGCAGTTTCTGGCTGCTTACTTTGTGAACGGTCACCTTGAAGGTGGCGTCTTGACCGGCCAGATGCTCGGCTTGGTAATCCGCAGGGAAAGTGACGGAGATGGTTTTTTCTTCGCCTGCTTTAGCACCGATCAGTTGCTCTTCAAAACCTGGAATGAAGCTGTTAGAACCGATGACCAACGCGTGGCCTTCTGCACTGCCACCTTCAAACGGCTCGTCGCCCAGGAAGCCTTGGAAATCGATAGTGACTTGGTCACCGTCAGCAGCGGCAGCGTCAACTTCTTCCCATGCGGCGTTTTGCTTACGCAAGGTATCGATCATTTCATCGACATCTGCTTCGCTGACAGACACAACTGGGCGCTCAACGTCTGTACCTTCGATAGAGGTCAGCTCAACCTGCGGGTAAACTTCCATTACCGCAACGAACTCAAGGTCTTTACCCTCTTCATTAACTTTTGGCTCAATCTGCGGGAAACCGGCAGGGTTGAGTTCTTTTTCTGTGATCGCGCGAACGTAGCGTTCACGCATCACTTCGCCTACCACTTCACTGCGCACGCTGTCGCCATAGCGCTGACGCACGACGGCCATTGGCACCCGGCCTTGGCGGAAACCGTTCAAGCGAACGTTTTTCGCGGTGTCTTTCAAGCGAGCGCTGACGGCCTCGTCGATTTCTGCTGCCGGAACTTGAATCGTGATACGGCGTTCGATCTGGGAGGTCGTCTCGACGGAAACTTGCATGAATTGTCCTCTAGCGGCTGGGCGTTGTGTTGATTGCGTAAAATATGTTCAAGGGGGCAATTTTAAGAACCCTGACGCATGGTGGCAAGCGCCATGCTCGCAAGATGGGGGCGCAAGCACCAATTACAAGGGTTTAAAGGTACAAAAATCGTTACTCCCGCGCAGACCACCACAGGGAAACCGCATGCAGCAGCAGACCACACGTCGCCGCGTGAGAGATAAAGACCTGCCAGCTAATCCAATCAGTAAACATGGCGTGCCAAGCCCCCATCACCAGCGCCCCGAGCACTAGCATGATCGCTAGACGCTTTATTAGTGCTGGTAGCGCCTGACGAGCCTCTTGAGACAGCATCCTCCACTGGAACGCGGCTGCGCCAGCCACTAGCACCAAGGCCATCAGCAGAAGGGTTTGGCGCGTCTCATGCCCTCCCACCATATAGCGCGGGAGCGCAGCGAGCATCACGATGCATAAGCCAACCGCTACGCTCACTCGCTTGGGAGAGTAAACCGTTTGCTGCATGGCTATGCTACCTTTAGCTTCTGAGCATCAATCCACTCCTCTACCCACGGCACCGCTGCATCATCCGCCATGAAGGTTTCCATCGCGTCGATTTCAAGGCGCTCACCTAAACGGTGGGCGCCTTGATCCTGCAGCAACTCATCTAAGGCTCTCCCCGCGCCACAGAACGTATCACCGTAGGAACTATCGCCAAGCGCGATCAACCCATAACGCAGTCCCGCCAGCGAGGGGCTTTGATCTTTTAGACTGCGAACAAAGGGCACAAAGTTACCGGGAAAATCACCGCTCCCCGTGGTAGACACACAGAAAAGCGTTAGATCACTGGCTTGGGAAACATCGTCTACAGAGGGCTGTTCTGAAATATCAACGTCATAGCCCGCCTGCTCAAACAGCGGCTTTACCTGCTCTGCAACGTCTAACGCACCACCATACATGGTGCCGACCAGAATGGTTAACTTAGGCATTGGCCTACTCCTCGGCAAAGTTGTCATACTGCGCTTTGTTAAGTCCGCAAAGTTCAGTCGACAAATACCTGATGAATTTGCTCAAATATTAACACGACTGACAAAAATGACGCACGCCCCACCATGGGCTACCGACAATCGTCCAACAGGAGCGCTTATGCAGCAGACCTTTGAGACATGGATCACGCCCATTATGATTGGCGGCCTGATCATTTTTATGTGTTTTATTATTTGGGATCTCGCAAAAAAATCGAACGCAGGTAAATTTGGCACGATTATGTTGTTTGTGGTATTAGGTGCCGGAATGTTGGGCTACGTCATTAAAGTGGTGATCACTTGGCTGATTGAGGGTGGAGGTATTTAGCCAGATAGCGCCCTATTTGTAGCCTATAAAAAAGGAGTGCCATTAGGCACTCCTTTTCGTTGGGCAGCTTGATGTGCTCGCTACTGACCACTTGAGTAGCGTTCTACCTGCTGCTTTAGCTTTTGCCCGGGGCGAAAAGTCACCACACGCCGGGCAGAGATAGGGATTTCTTCGCCAGTTTTAGGGTTTCGCCCAGGCCGCTCGCGCTTATCACGCAGATCAAAGTTACCAAACCCCGACAGTTTCACCTGCTCGTTTTCACGCAAACAGGCGCGGATTTCTTCAAAGAACGCCTCCACCATCGCTTTTGCTTCTCGCTTTGACAGCGCCAGCTCAGTATGCAAATGCTCAGCTAGCTCTGCTTTGGTCAACGCACCCATAGGGCTCCTCCATGTAGCATACGCATTGCCAAGAACGTGATAAGCGTCGTGTCATGGCATAGCTTAGTTAGCCGCGAAGTTCGGCATCTAATTCGGCTCGCACGTTAGTGATGATCGAGTCGACCAACTGGTTGATTTCTTCATCATTTAGCGTGCGCGAAGCGTGCTGCCAGGTCAAGCCCAATGCAATACTCTTATAGCCCTCGGCTACGCCTTTACCAGCATAGACATCAAATAGCTTAATGTCTTTCAAGTAATCGCCTGCCTGAGCTTTTGCACAATCAAGTAGCGCTTGCACAGGCGTTGCTTCTTTGAGCATAAACGCCAAATCGCGTCGCACTTCTGGGTAGCGTGAAAGCGGCTCAAAGGCGGGAATTTCCCCCTGACTCAATACATCTAGGCGAACTTCAAACAGCACCGCATCAACCTTAAGCCCCAGCTTGGCACGCACTTGCGGGTGCAGTGTGCCAATCCAGCCGGCGGGTTCGCCATTGTAAAAGAGCTGGGCGGTTTGCCCAGGATGCAGAGAGGGGTGCTCGCCCGGCTCAAAGCGCCAAGCTTCCCGGGCCCCACCCATTGCCAAAAGACTCTCTAGATCTCCTTTCAGGTCATAAAAATCTACCTGAGCCTTAGTGCTGCTCCACCCCTCCCCTTCACGGCCACCGCACACTAAGGCGCCCATCATCGGCTCTTGGGTTAAGTTATCGAGATGGCCGTTAAATACCAGCCCTGTCTCGAAAATGCGCACACGGGTTTGCTGGCGATTGAGATTATACTCTAGGGCACGCACTAAGCCCGGGAAAAGGCTGGCGCGCATCACCGAGAGGTCCGACGAAATCGGATTCGCAAGCACGGGGGACACAGCATCTGGCAGCATTGCTGCCTGCAGGTCCGGCGCTACGAAGCTGTATGTCACCGCCTCCTGGAAACCGCGAGCAACCATCTGGTTGCGCAACTGAGACTGAGTGAGGAGTGCCTCGTTAGCTGGGCGAAGTGCTAGTCGAGCGGCTGGGCGACGAACCGGAAGGTTATTGTAGCCATGGATACGCGCCACTTCCTCGATGAGGTCTTCCTCAATGGCAACGTCAAAACGCCAGCTAGGGGCGACCACTGACCAACCTTCCGCCTGTTTATCAACCTCAAGCCCTAAACGCTGAAGGATATCGGTGACATCATCCGGCTGCAGCCGCTTGGAGAGCGCACTCTCAAGGCGAGCCTCGCGAAGCATAATGATGCGCGGTGCCGGTAAATGCTCATCGCTTACCGTCTCAACCACGGGCCCTGCCTGCCCCCCACAAATCTCCATCAGGAGCTTTGTAGCACGCTCAACCGCCATGGCAGGAAGCTCTGGATCGACGCCACGCTCATAACGATGCGATGCGTCGGTATGCAGACCGTAGGAACGCGCCTGCCCAGCAATGCCAAGCGGAGCAAAAAAGGCCGACTCAAGAAAAATCGTGTGCGTTTTTTCGTTTACCCCTGAATTTTCTCCCCCCATGATGCCAGCCATTGCCAGGGGGCCACGCTCATCGGCAATGACCAGTGTTTCAGGGCGAAGTGCTACCTCTTGGCCATCCAGCAGTTTTAAACGCTCCGCCTCTCGTGCCAAACGGACAGTAATGCCACCCTGCAGGTTGTCCCGATCAAACGCATGCAGCGGCTGACCAAGCTCTAGCATGACGTAGTTGGTGACATCCACCACAGGGTCAATCGAGCGTACGCCGCTGCGACGTAGCCGCTCAACCATCCACAGCGGCGTTTCAGCCTCTACATTCACGCCCTTAATAACGCGCCCTAAGTAGCGAGGGCACTGCTCAGCCGCCTCAATAGTGACGGGGAAAGTATCGTCGATACTCGCTTCAACGACTGTGATCTCAGGGCCACTTACCGGCAGGCGGTTAAGCACACCTACCTCTCTCGCAAGGCCTTTTATGCTCAGGCAGTCGCCGCGGTTAGGGGTAAGATCCACCTCGATGGTCATATCGTCGAGCTGCATATACTCGCGAAAGCTAGTGCCCACGGGGGCCGACGCCGGTAACACCAGGATACCAGAAGAGGTTTCTTCCTCTAACCCTAGCTCTGATGCCGAGCAGATCATGCCGCGCGACTCAACGCCACGCAGTTTTGCCTTTTTGATTTTAAAATCGCCCGGCAGCACGCCACCCACTTGGGCGAAGGGAATTTTCTGACCCACATCAACGTTGGGCGCACCGCATACTACTTGCACCGGCTCACCAGTACCGTCGTTCACCGTGCATACGTTGAGCTTATCGGCATCAGGATGCTTCTCTTTGGACAGCACTTCAGCCACGACCACACCGCTAAAGGCAGCGGCGACCGCTTCAACGGCATCCACTTCAAGGCCCGCCATGGTGATCTGATCGGCAATGGCCTGAGTATCAAGCTGCGGGGATACCCATTCACGCAGCCACTGTTCTGAAAATTTCATGTTGATTCCCGTCGCTGGCAGCGGTCTTAGGTGAATTGACGAAGAAAGCGCAGGTCGTTCTCAAAGAACAAGCGCAGGTCATTAACGCCGTAGCGCAGCATCGCCAAACGCTCTGCGCCCATACCAAAGGCAAAGCCGGTGTATCGTTCGGTATCAATGCCGGAGTGCCGGAAAACTTCAGGGTGCACCATCCCGCAGCCCATCACTTCCAGCCAGCCGCTATGTGAGCAAACACGACAACCGTTACCACTACACATCACGCACTGAATATCGACCTCAGCAGAGGGTTCAGTGAATGGGAAGTAAGAGGGGCGGAAGCGGACCGATAGATCATCACGCTCAAAAAACGCCTGAAGGAAGTCTTCAATGGTGCCTTTTAGATCAGCAAAGCTCACGCCCTCATCGACCAACAGACCTTCTACCTGATGAAACATCGGCGTATGCGTCAGGTCCGAGTCGCTGCGATAGACGCGCCCCGGGCAGACGATACGGATGGGCGGTTCACTACTCTTCATGGTGCGTACTTGCACAGGAGATGTATGAGTGCGCAGCAAGCGTGTAGCATCGAAATAAAACGTATCTGCCATCCCCCGCGCCGGGTGATGCGCGGAAATATTGAGCGCCTCGAAGTTATGGTAGTCATCCTCAATCTCAGGACCTACCGCCACATCATAACCAACGCGGGTAAACAAACCCTCTATGCGCTCAAGCGTGCGTGTCACAGGGTGTAAGCCACCACTCTCCTGCCCACGCCCCGGCAATGTTACATCGATCCGCTCAGCTGCCAAGCGGGCATTCAGCGCCTCACTCTCAAGCTGCTGGCGTTTGGCGTCTATCTCGGCTGATAGCGTTTGCTTGGCTTGGTTAATTTGCTCACCAGCCGCAGGACGCTCTTCTGCCGATAGCTTGCCCAGCCCTTTCAATAAGGCCGTCACTTCGCCTTTTTTACCCAAGTAACGTACGCGCAACTCATCTAGCGCTGAGACACTCTGCGCAGCTTGAATAGCATCGCGGGCCTCTAACACCAGAGTAGGAAGGTGGTCCATCCGATTTACTCCGAATTAAGCGGTTCCATCTTTCAAGATGGCTGGCATGTTGAAGGTGACAAAAAAACAGGGGAAGAGCGGCTGCTCTTCCCCTGCATGGGTCACACTGAAATGACCTCGGCACTTCACACTGAATTTAGCTCAGTGCAAATTGCCTTATTGGGCAGCCTTGGCTTTTTCCACGATAGCAGCAAATGCCGCTTTTTCGTGTACTGCCAGGTCGGCCAATACTTTACGGTCAATTTCAATACCGGCTTTCTTCAGACCGCCAACAAAGCGGCTGTAAGACATACCGTTGATACGCGCACCAGCATTGATACGCTGAATCCACAGCGCACGGAATTGGCGCTTGCGGTTGCGGCGGTCACGGTACGCATACTGGCCGGCTTTGATGACAGCCTGTTTGGCTACGCGGAAAACACGCGAACGGGCACCGTAGTAACCTTTGGCCTGCTTCAGTACTTTTTTATGGCGACGACGGGCAACTACGCCACGCTTAACACGGGTCATAACACACTCCTGACTTTATGACTGAGGCTAAATGCACTCAGATAAGAAAATTCGACCTTACAGGTTCGGCAGCATGCGCTGGATCAGCGCTTTGTCGGAAGCATGAATCTGCTTCATGCCACGCAGCTGACGCTTACGCTTGGTCGACTTCTTGGTCAAGATGTGGCTACGGAAAGACTGCTTGTGCTTGAAGCCGTTAGCGGTCTTTTTGAAGCGCTTAGCAGCGCCGCTGTTGCTTTTGATTTTCGGCATGAGAGAACTCCGCTCGATATTTTTTAGAAAACCCAGGGCCGACCAGCGCCTTCGCGCTGGCCCGTTAACTTCGCCGTTGGATCACTTCTTTTTCGGGGCAAGAATCATGATCATTTGGCGGCCTTCCATTTTCGGGAAAGACTCCACCACTCCGATCTCTTCCAGGTCTGCTGCGATCCGTTCCATTAGCTTACGGCCAATGTCCTGGTGCGCCATTTCACGACCACGGAAGCGCAATGTGACCTTACCCTTGTCACCACCTTCCAAGAAGCGGATCAGGTTTTTTAGCTTCACCTGATAATCGCCTTCGTCGGTGCCAGGACGGAATTTAACTTCCTTAACCTGGATTTGCTTCTGCTTTTTCTTTTGAGCCGCTTTCTGCTTTTTGGTCTCAAAAACGAATTTGCCATAATCCATGATCTTACAAACAATCGGATCGGCATTCGAAATTTGCACGAGATCTAAACCGGCAGCTTCCGCACGCTCAAGAGCCTCAGTGGTGGGCACAACACCCAACTGCTCACCTTCGGCATCAATTAGACGTACTTCTTCTTCGGTAATACGCTCGTTCATTGGAGGGCGTTTGTCTTGTGGACGCCCGCGCTGATTGCTTCGCTTGATCGCTCCGTCTCCTTAGGCAATTGACGATGTCGCCAGGGCTGCTCGCTCTGCATTAAAACGTTCGATGAATTCATCGACAGTCATGGTGCCGAGGTTTTCGCCGCTACGAGTTCGCACGGCCACTGAGTCAGCTTCGACTTCCTTATCTCCCACCACAAGGAGATAGGGAACTTTCTGTAACGTATGCTCACGGATTTTAAAGCCGATCTTCTCGTTCCTCAAGTCCGCCTTAACCCGTAAGCCATTTTTTTGCAGCCGCTGCTCCAAATCAAGCGCGTAATCACGCTGCGCGTCGGTAATGGTCATAAGCACAGCTTGCTGCGGGGCC
The DNA here is from genome assembly GCF_021532545.1 of Halomonas sp. Cn5-12. Taxonomy (NCBI): domain Bacteria; kingdom Pseudomonadati; phylum Pseudomonadota; class Gammaproteobacteria; order Oceanospirillales; family Halomonadaceae; genus Halomonas; species Halomonas sp. Cn5-12. The sequence continues at coordinate 20,723 of NZ_JAKGAY010000003.1, read as the reverse complement.
AACCATAGTGGCATAGCACCAGCGTAATGCTCAATTAGTATACCCAGGAATCGTTCAAATGAGCCCAGGATAGCACGATGGAGCATTACAGGGGTTTTACGCGTACCGTCTTCATCGACGTATTGCGCCCCTAAACGCCCTGGCAAATTAAAATCTAGCTGAAGAGTACCACACTGCCAAACACGATTCAGACAATCTCTTAACGCGAACTCAATTTTCGGCCCATAAAACGCACCTTCACCCGGCTGCAGATCCCAAGCCAAGCCAGTAGCGTTCAGCGCGGCCTCAAGGCCCTGCTCTGCCCGATCCCACATTTCGACTTCACCCAGAAAGTCTTCGGGACGGGTGGAGAGCTTGAGCTCAACGTCTTCAAAACCGAGCGTTTTATAGACTTGCAGCGTTAGAGCAATAAACGCCTCAGCCTCAGCCTGAATCTGACTTTCGGTACAGAAAATATGGGCATCATCTTGCGTAAACCCACGAACCCGCATCAGACCATGCAGCGAGCCTGAAGGTTCATTTCGATGACAGCTACCAAATTCAGCCAAACGTAGCGGAAGGTCACGGTAGCTCTTAAGGCCTTGATTAAAGACCTGCACGTGACATGGGCAGTTCATCGGCTTCACCGCATACTCACGCTTTTCCGACTCTGTGGTGAACATCAATTCACTGTAATGTCCCCAGTGGCCTGATTTCTTCCACAGTGACAAATCCACTACTTGCGGCGTCTTGATTTCCTGGTAGCCATGCTCACGTTGAATTTTACGCATGTACTCTTCTAACGCCTGATACATCGTCCAACCGTTAGGGTGCCAAAAAACCATCCCAGGCGCTTCTTCTTGAAGGTGGAACAAGTCCATCTTCCGCGCTAGCTTACGGTGGTCTCGCTTCTCAGCTTCTTCCAGCCGCTTCAAGTAAGCTTTTAACTGCTTTTTATCGCCCCATGCCGTGCCATAAATGCGCGTCAGCATCGGATTGGAAGAGTCACCACGCCAGTAAGCACCTGCCAGCTTCGTCAGCTTAAATGCCTTTAAGTGTCTTGTGTTAGGCACATGGGGCCCACGGCACATGTCCGTGTACTCTTCGTGGTGGTAAAGGCGGATAGTCGCACCTTCCGGGATATCACGGATGATCTCTTGCTTATACGGCTCATCACGCTTTTCAAACGTTGCCATCGCTTGGTCGCGGCTGACGTACTCACGAATAACATCGTACTCATGATCGATGAGCGACTGCATGCGCTTTTCAATGGCCTCCATATCGTCTGGCGTGACTGATTTTCCAAAGTCAATGTCGTAATAAAAGCCATCATCAATGACCGGACCGATGGCCATTTTGGCATCGGGATATAGCTGTTTCACCGCATGACCAATCAAGTGAGCACACGAGTGACGAATAATTTCCAAACCTTCTTCATCGCGGGCAGTAATAATAGAGACGTCCGCATCCTGCTCAATCATATCGGCAGCATCAACCAGCACCCCGTTAATTTTGCCTGCCACACAGGCCTTGGCCAAACCAGGGCCAATGGACTCTGCCAGCTGCATAATAGAGAGTGGTGCTTCAAACGTTCTTTGGCTGCCATCGGGCAGTGTCACAATAGGCATTCAGGTATTCCTTGAGCGCAGTGGTGATCCATACCAAGGATCACATTTCGCTATCAATGGTCGGGGTATTGGGCACATCTTGAAGGCTGCTCAGCCTACCAGAATTTATGACTGCGTAAAATAAAACGGGAGGCATAAGCCTCCCGTTCTTTGTCAAAGGGTTTAACGAACCAGCATGCTGGCTCTACCCATTGATTAATCAGCTAAGTGGATTACTTCCACTCATCCAGTTCTACACGACGGTTCTGGAAACGACCCTCTTCGGTATCGTTGGTTGCCACGGGACGCTCTTCACCGTAGCCCACAGCACGCATACGGTTAGCTTCGACGCCGCGCTGGTTCAGATAGGTTGCAACGGACTCAGCACGACGCTGAGACAGATCCTTGTTGTACTGGTCAGAACCACGAGAATCGGTGTGACCTTCAATGCTCACACGTACATCTGGGTTGTTAACCAGACGCTCAGCAACGCCGTTAAGAACATTTTGTGCATTCGGTGTTAGCTGGGCGGAATCGAACTCAAAGTTCACATCCTGAAGAACAACGCTTTCCGGGCAACCCAGTGCGTTTACGTCAACGCCTGCCGGGGTATTCGGGCACTGGTCACGGTAATCCGGCACGCCGTCGTTATCGGAGTCCAGCGGGCAACCGTTGGCGTTAACTTCTACACCAGCCGGCGTGCCCGGGCACTGGTCACGGTAGTCCGGCACGCCATCACCGTCGGAGTCCAGCGGGCAGCCTTCGGCATCAACAGCAACGCCAGCTGGCACTTCACCGTAGCTTGGGCACTGCGGTGCTACCGGCTCGGGCGTGCGATCTGCACACAACAGACCACCAATAGCAGCACCTGCTACAGCACCTGTGGCAGAACCGCTCTCTTCATCAGAGCTACCGCTGGTGGCATAGCCAATGCTGCCACCAATAAGACCACCCGCTAAACCGCAAACAGCCGGATGCTGATACCAGCTACGATCGCTGCTAGCGCTTGCCTGACCGGAAGACTGAGAGGCAGAACTGGCACAGCCAGAAAGACCTACTACAAGTGCAGAACCGATTAGCAAGCCAGTCGTTGATTTTTTCATGCAAGACTCCTTCTTGATCCAATGCTGATTTGGTCAATCGACCAAATCTATCCAATGCTTCTTATCGCGAGAGCATCCATTTTTCGCTGTTCTGCTTCAAGGGCAGGACAACCCGCCCCCTGAACCCGAACAAGGCGCCTATCATTAACGTTTCGGCGTTAGAAGGCAACAATGCCAATATATCAACTTCTTGCCAATACTGGCCCTTCCAGCATAGCAAAGCTGGCATCGTTGACATTAAAAAATTTCACTGAAGTGTAGATGGGCTCTCAGCCCGCCATTTAAGCACCTCAGCAGCGGCAGCTAGCACAGCGGGACGCATTTCGTCTTCAACGGCTAGGCGCTCCTTGTCTTCCTGCATTCTTTCCCTAGGCGTGAGCTGTTTTCGCGCAGAGTGTGTCTTTAAATGGCGAGTGCGCTCATATACATCCGCAAACGCCCGGAACTCAGGGCGCTCCGTCAAGCTAGGGTCAACAATTTCAAGCAGCACCTTACAGCGCCACGAACCTTCGGTGATATCAACCTGCTCTTGGACGAGCGCACTCACCACATAATCAAGGTTTTCAAGACTGTTTTGCTGAGCGCGCTGCTCTTCGTCAAGTCGAAATTCCTCGCGTCGCTTTACCTCTTTGCGCAAGAAGAAAGCATAGCCGCCGAGTGCAGCGATGACCGTAACAGCCAGCGCAAGCAGTATAAGTGCAACCGTAGAACTCATAGAGCTCCTTATACCCAGTAAGTAAATAGCTTAACGAGAATTGTACACCTAATTGCCTCAAGTAGACCAACCTGATTCATGCGCCTTCAGGTTGCTTGCATTTGACGGGCAAAGAACAGTAACCTGCCCCGCCTTTTGGTACCGCCAGCACCACCACGCCCATCCCATGCTCAGCGCTAGCAATACAGCCCCTGCCGTATGCAACAAGGCTAACCAAAGCGGCAGCCAGAGCAGAACGTTAGCGACCCCAAGCGCCACCTGTAAGCAATAAGCTCCTAATGCGAGACTCAAGGCGGTGCTGACTACTTTGATACCCCGATAGCGCCACCATAACGCTAGTAAAGCGGCACCCAACAACAGTGCTCCCATACGATGGACCATATGAATAGCGGTGCGAGCATCTGCGTGTAGTTGACCATGGAGATAATTAGGGCCAACGCTTTGGGTTAGGTGGAAGCCTTCGCTTAGGTCCATGCTTGGCCACCATTGTGAATTACAGGTAGGAAATCCTTGGCAAGCAATACCGGCATAGTTGCTTGTGACCCAGCCACCCAGTGCAAGCTGCAACAATAAAACCCCACCTGCCAAGTACCACAGTACGCTACCCTTTTTAGCCTGCCCTATTTGCCCACGCCATGAACGGCGTATGCGAAGATGCAGCCAAAAAAACAGCATTAAAACGCTCAACCCACCCAGCAAATGAAGTGTCACCACCTGCGGCCATAGTTTTAATGTCACAGTAAAAGCACCAAACGCCCCTTGTAACAGAATAACGGCCAACAGAACCATGCTTAATCGCCATGGATAACCCGCTTGATTACGTACCGACCAGCCCAGCGCAAGAACGCTAAGTACTATCAACCCTAGAAAGCTCGCCACATATCGGTGAGCCATTTCCACCCACGCTTTAAAGGGCTCTAACGGAGCATCTGGATGGTGAAGGGCAACATGCTCACTATCAGGCACAATTAGGCGCCCATAACAGCCAGGCCAATCAGGGCAGCCTAGGCCAGCATCCACTAACCGAGTCCATGCGCCTACCAATATGACGAACGCAGTCAACAGGGTCCCCACCAGCGTAACCCTCATGAGCCAACGAAGACGACACTCTCGATAGGTCTTCATTAAGTTTCCTTACGGCTATTGCTAGCCGAACATAAGCTAAATAGGATTTACTTTGAATAGGTGCCGGATGTCATCAAGAATCTCGGCGGTTGCCGCTTCTTGAGTAAACGCGAGTGCAGGCCTTCCCATAGGGTCGAATAACCAAACGCTGTGCGCAATGCTCCAAGAGGGTACACTTTGCCAAACTGTCACCGTCTCCCCAGGCAGCGTGGCATCGTCACCACCAACTCTTAATCGCTTTAATCGAGTGGCTTCACGCCCTAATGCACGGTGTAACCGCCACAGTTCATCCTGTTGCTGCACACAGTTTGCGCCGCAGTCTAATACCAGCGTCCATTGTTCAGAGGCAGTGATGGAAGCCATCAACGGCCAATCCTCAAGCGGCGGCACATCTATGGTTACTTTTCCGTGGGCAGTATGGCCCTGAGGAATTCCCACATTCCAAGCCACCATCCCCCAGGCCGTCACAATAGGAGCGGCAAAAATGGCAAACAAGAGAACCACCTTAAGCCTTGCGTAACGTACTGGACGACGGTGGTGCATGTTAACGCCCTCCTTCGTAGCTTTCTCGAAAGTCGCTCACTAGACGGTATCCACCCAATAGCATGATCACCAACGCTGCCAGCGCCAGTCCCCACCATTGAAAAGCGTAGCCAAGATGCCGGCTTGGCGGCATCACATTTGCCTCCCACCAAGGGGTAAAAACACCTGCACCCTGCTGGGCATGAAGCCAGCCATTATGGCTGAAGACGCCCAACGCCTCTTCCCAAGGAGCCAAGCTCAGCTGTTGCAGCCTGACGCCTTCTTGGTTGGCTCCATAAAGCGGCCCTTGCGATTGCTCCGCCTGCCACTCGCCAGACACCTCAACCGTGCCATGAGGGGTAAATACCGAAGGAGACGCCCGGCTTGTACCTGTTTCAATAAAACCACGTTGTACTAACCAGAGCTGCCCATGAGAGTCTTTCATCGGTGTCAACACCGCGACGCCTAGGCGACCGTTAACGATACGGTTATCTAAGTAAAGCGTGTGCTGCTCAAGATAGTCGCCACGTAGATGCACCTGCGCCCCTCCTTCCGGTGTTTGGATTGGCTCAACCACTGTTGGCGCTGCATCACGAATGGCTAGCAGTTCACGCTTGTCAGCGGCCCTTTCCCACTGCCATAGTCCTAGGAGCAACCCTAAAACCACTACAACACTCCAAAACACACACCATCCGTATAGTCGCGCTGGAAAATAAGAGGGCTTCATCATGTGGTTAAAACTGCTCATTGCATTAGTGTTTATAGGAATGGTGGTCAGCTTAGCCGCAGGTGCAGGCTTTTTACTACATGACGAAGGCACCTCCAGGCGGTTACTCACATCGCTTAAATGGCGCATTGCGTTAGCCTGCGTATTGATGGCCCTGCTTCTCTTTGGTTTCTTATCTGGCGAGCTTTGATAACTCACTAAAATACATAAACAAAGATAAAAAGCCCTACCCACACTACATCAACGAAATGCCAATACCAGCAGGATGCCTCAAAACCAAAGTGATGATCGTTAGTAAAGTGACCTTTGATAATTCTTACCAGCATGCTCGCCAAAATGAGCGTACCAATAATGACGTGGAGACCATGAAAGCCTGTCAATATAAAAAAAGTAGCCCCAAAAATACCGGCCTCTAGGGTAATGCCGTAATGATGATAGGCTTCATAATATTCGACGCCTTGGATAAGGATAAAGCAAATGCCCAGCAGTACTGTGCCTGCTAACCAGTTACGACAGGTCTGACGATAGCCAAGCTTCAGAGCTTCATGGGCAACCGTTAGTGTGATACTTGATGTCACCAAAATCAGCGTGTTCACTAAGGGTAATTGCCAGGGGCTAAGTACGCTGGAGGGCCCGGGCCCTGCCACAGAGGCATCAGGGGGATTGAGTAGCGGCCATTGAGGAACAAATTCGGGCCATAGCAAAGCAGATACGCCTTTTGCCCCCTCCCCTCCTAGCCATGGAATTGTGAAGGTCCTTACATAAAACAGTGCGCCAAAAAAAGCGGCAAAAAACATGACTTCTGAAAAAATAAACCAGCCCATTCCCCATCGAAACGAGCGATCCATTTGTGCGTCGTATAAACCGCCCATCGACTCGTGAATGACGTCTCGAAACCAAAACCCCATGACACAAATAACGCTTAGTAAGCCAATAACTAACAATGGCGCCCCGGTGTTGTAAACCAGCTTGATACCAATACCGGCCATCATGGCACCTAGCGCAAGCGACCCTAAAATAGGCCACCGGCTATTCGCAGGAACGTAATAGCTGCCGCCGCTCATATTTTATCCCCCGCCGCGTTATTGTTATTGAGTGGATTAAGCGCAATGCGCTGTACCGGGTATAGGGTATACACCAAGGTAATGGTGCTGATTTCTTCAGGTAAGTCTTTAGCTAACTGAAACACCAGCGGAATGGTTAGTCGCTCATCGCCTTGTAGCTGCTGTTCTTGGAAGCAAAAACAGCTGACTTTACGTAAATGCGTTGTTGCACTAGAGGGTGAGACGCTAGGCACAGCGCGTCCCCAGCTTTCTTGGTGGCTGTTATTCGTAAAGGTAAAATCCACTTCTGCGGTTTGGCCTGGATGTACCCGCATTTGCCGCGTTTCAACACTCATTTGCCATGGCAGCCCCGCACTACCACGGGTAATAAATTGAACCGTAATGAAGCGCGACTGATCCACCTCTTCATGAATGATAGCTTTTGCCGTGGTATCGACCTTTCCGTTTAAACCCGTTACCTGACAAAACACGTCGTAAAGAGGAACTAAGGCAAACGCAAAGGCAAACATGCCAATAAGGGCTGCGACGCTGCGAATGACGGTCCGCCTAACGCCAGCTTGTTGAGAACCATCTGCTGCCATTTTTCATCCCTCCGCCTTCTCCAACGCTTTTATGCATTAATCGTGCGATTGAGCACGGTGAAATACCGGCGGCGTTTCAAAGGTGTGTAACGGCGCAGGGCTAGGCACACTCCACTCTAAATCAACAGCACCCTCCCAAGCTTTTGCAGGCGCTTTTTGGCCACCTCGTACACACAGCACTACCACCAGCACAAAAAGTAGTTGCGAGGCACCAAAGAAGAAGGCACCAATACTTGAGAGCAGATTAAAATCAGCAAATTGCAGCGCATAATCAGGGATGCGCCTAGGCATGCCTGCCAAACCGGCAAAATGCATGGGGAAAAAGGTTAGATTGACCCCAATGATTGAGCACCAGAAGTGGCACTGCGCCAGACGTTCGTTAGGGTAATGGCCTGTCCATTTAGGCAACCAGTAGTAAACGCCCGCCATGATGGCGAAGATCGCGCCAGGCACCAATACATAGTGGAAGTGCGCCACCACAAAGTAGGTATCGTGGTACTGAAAATCGGCGGGTGCGATGGCTAACATCAGGCCTGAAAAGCCGCCAATGGTAAATAGCACTACAAACGCCAACGCAAAAAGCATAGGGGGCTCAAAACTAATCGACCCGCGGAATAGCGTTGTCACCCAGTTAAATACCTTCACCCCTGTTGGCACAGCAATCAACATGGTGGAGTACATAAAGAACAGTTCCGCCGTCAAAGGCAGGCCCACAATAAACATATGGTGCGCCCACACCAGAAATGACAGCAGCGCAATGGCTCCAGTGGCATAAACCATCGAGGCGTAGCCAAATAAGGGCTTACGAGCAAATGTAGGGATAATCGCCGACACAATGCCAAATGCTGGCAGGATCATGATGTAGACTTCTGGGTGGCCAAAAAACCAGAACAGATGCTGGAATAAGACAGGATCTCCTCCGCCCGCTGCATCAAAGAAGCTAGTCCCAAAGTTAATGTCCATTAACATCATGGTAATGACGCCCGCTAACACCGGCATAACGGCGATAAGTAGAAATGCCGTAATCAGCCATGTCCAAACGAATAGCGGCATATCCATCATGCGCATGCCAGGCGCACGCATATTCAGGATGGTCGCGATGATATTAATCGCCCCCAAAATAGAGCTAATGCCTGCCATATGCAGCGCTAAAATAAAAAAAGTCGTTGAAGCTGGCGCATACGTTGTTGATAACGGAGCGTAAAATGTCCAGCCAAAGTTGGGGCCGCCCCCAGGCATAAAAAGAGTAGACAGCAGTAGGGTAAAAGCGACCGGCAGTAGCCAAAAACTGAAGTTATTTAGCCGCGGCAAGGCCATGTCAGGGGCTCCAATTTGCAGCGGAATCATCCAGTTAGCTAGGCCTGTAAACGCTGGCATAACGGCTGCGAACACCATAATTAGGCCATGCATGGTGGTCATCTGGTTAAAGAGCTCGGGCTCTACCAACTGCAAACCAGGCTGAAATAGCTCAGCCCTAACCACGAGCGCAAAAATGCCGCCGACAAAAAACATCGTGAGCGAGAAAATCAGATATAGCGAGCCAATCTCTTTATGATTGGTGGTCAGCAGCCAACGCATCAAGCCTTTGGGTTGGGCTGCATGAGGGTAATGCGACTGGCCTTCCTGAGACTGGCCACCAGCCACGGCAGACGAACTATGCTGCAGTGAGTGTTGTGGAGGTAGTTTGGGCGCCATATGTCTCTCCGCATGCTTGTCGTTTTAGTAGAAGAAGTTGGTCAACACCTACTGGGCAATACGCTCGGCCACCGTAGCTGGCTGAACGGTATCACCAGTCTCATTCCCCCAAGCGTTGCGCGTATAGGTCACAACAGCCGCTATCTCTACCGGATTCAGCGTATTGCGGAAAGCAGGCATGGCGGCTCCAGAAACACCGTTAATCACGCGATCCAAATGCCAGTCGAGTTCATTAATAAGCTGTTCATTTCCGGCGAGCGCTGGAAAGGCTGGCGGTGCGCCCTGCCCTTCGCCTTGATGACAGGAAGAGCAAATAGATTGATACACCTCTTCACCGCGAGCCATTAGCTCCTCTATAGCCCATTCGCGATCAACACCCATTGCCTCTTGCTCAGCAGCCTCTTTGCGCTCTTCAAGCCATGTTTCAAACTCCGTTTCTTCCATGGCATGCACCACAATGGGCATAAAGCCATGATTCACACCACACAGCTCGGCACACTGGCCACGATAGATACCAGGCTCGTTAATTTGCACCCAATTTTCATTAATAAAGCCAGGAATGGTGTCTTGTTTAACAGCAAGCTCTGGAACCCACCAGGAGTGAATCACGTCGTCTGATGTCATCAGAAAGCGTACTTTGCGATTAATAGGCAGCACGAGAGGCTCGTCAACATCAAGCAAATAGTGCTCGTCTCGATCGGATTCGCCTCGAATCTGTTCGCGTGTGGTGCTTAAGTTCGAGGTATAGGCAATGTCCTCTCCTAGGTATTCGTAACGCCAGCGCCACTGCTGCCCCGTGATCATAATGTCTAGATCCGCTTCAGAGGCGTCATACATATTTTTAAGCGTGGCCGTCGCAGGTACCGCCATACCTACCAAGATCAAAATGGGAATGGCCGTCCACAGCACTTCAACGGAGGTATGTTCATGGAAGCGGGCAGCTTTGGCTCCTTTAGAGTGGCGATAGCGAAACAAGGAGTAAAACATGACACCAAAGACGATCACCCCAATCACTACACACACCCAAAATATGGTCATGTGTAGGCCAAAAATATTGCGGCTGGTATCAGTGACCCCCACCGGCATATTCCAACTGCTAGCGTGGGCTTGAGAGAGACTTGCGACACTGGTAATGGTGAGAAGCCATTGCCACGGTAAGCGCATAGAAACCTCCTTTATTCTTATTGTTCTCGCCAACCCTTTTATTAGGTCAGGGTTAAGTGATATCGATCAGTATAGAAAACATGTGGCATTCGTCACGAACTACTATCGTGATGCCTCTCAACGCTTCATCCCGCTGCATAAATCGCAATACCCGCTAAGAGCAGCACAAACATCATCGTCACTACCACCGCCGTGATAATGAAGGCGACTGGCTTGCCGTTTGAAAAATCCTGCTGACGCTGGCGGTCATTCTGAACACCTAGTAGTGCTGCTAATACTGACTTAACCACTGACCACATAGAGCCTCCCTCAAGGTTGAGGTATTGCATACTCAATTTGGCAACTGCCCTGAAGCACTCAGCTATAGTTGAGGATAGGCAATTTTATGAATCGTGCTGCCTGAAAAGCAGCTTGATCAAAAAAAGAGTTTGCTAACGAGCACTATCAGGCATTGGCAAAAACGCTAGCCGATGCCCATGCTGACCGCATAGCTGGCATGACGCAGCTATCGAACGACTTTCGACGCTGCCTTTGGGAGGAAATTTAGCGACTCGTAAATAAGCTTGCGGCTTGTAGTCTGGCAATTCACACTATGCATCACCAAGTTAAAACCAAAATGGCCTGTCAAGGGAGCCGTGTATGCCCAAGCATCGTGGAGTCGTTCTTCGCCACCTGTGTTTCGCCTTATTGCCGCTTTTGCCACTCGCGGGCTGCACCACTTATACGTGGCCAGATGGCTCCCAAGAGACCGTACTGGGCGTAGTACCTGAAGATGAAAACCGCCGCTATGAAGAGCCCCAAGCCGACGGTGTACGCTACCGCAAGCCCGGTGAAATCCCAGAAGAAACCCCGCGTGAAGACACTCCGAGCAACTAAGAAAGGCAAGCCTTTCAACGCTGGCGGCGCTTTGTATATGCTGTGGCTTGAGCGGTAAGAGGATCTTCTGGCCAAGGGTGCTTTGGGTATCGCCCGCGCATTTCTTTGCGTACTTCTGAGTAGCCGTTCAACCAAAAGCTTCGCAAATCTTGAGTCACCTGCAGTGGCCGCCGTGCAGGGGAAAGCAAGTGAAGTGTCACTGGTACACGCCCATCCACTACGGTGGGCGTTGCCTGCCAGCCAAAGGCTTCCTGAAGCTTCAACGCCAGCACCGGTGGCCTGCCTTCCCGGCAGGGTGTGTAATCCACTTTAACGGCATTGCCACTAGGCGCTTCTATCAAACTGGGCACTAAGCGCTCTAGCTGAGTCTGCTGCTTCCAATCAAGCGTGTTCATTAAGTACGTTTGAAACGGTAGTTTTTGCAACTGCGTTAAGCGCGTCAGACCCGCCATATAGGGGGCCAGCCATGTCTCGAGACTGCCTAACAACGCAGAGTCGGACCAATCGTTCCACTGTTCAGGATAAGCGCCAAAGAGCAGCGCCATTCTCCCCTGCAGTTGAACCACTTGTGCGTTAAACAGCATGTTGGGACGCTGTTTTAACGCTGCCATTAGCGCTTTTTCTACCGCGTCGGCAGGCAACCGACGCAGTGGGCGTGTTGCTAACACAAGCTCGCTGTGCCGCTGAACGGCTTCACCAACCAGCTTACCCTGCTCTTCTGACCAGACAATGCGCTCTTCCCACTGCTGGGTCTCGGGGTAAAAGTTAGTCAGCGTGGCTAACGTGATAGGCTCTGCTAAATAGATGCCTGCCTCGCTGTTAGCGCTCTCTACACTCACTGCCACTAAAAAAGGCTCTTGAGCCAGTGGATGGTGAGCAGGTAGCGTAGCGGTTTTACCGTTAGCCAGTTTAAAACGACCCGGTGTCATCAGCTGAGCGATGCGATCCGGGTATGCTAGGCAAAGCAGCGCACCAAGCTGCTCCAAGGAGCTGTGCCGCGGCACAGGCGAACGCATCAGGCTCGACAATCGCTTTACTTCATGTCGCCACTGAGGATAAGCCGCAGGCTGGTTAACCCTTTGAGCTAAGGCGTCGCGCAGCGTGCCATTGATGCGCTCCCTGCCTTCCATTAAAGCCGCTAAGGCACAGGCAAGTGGCACCGCTTCAAATGATGCCGCTTGAATGAGCATGATAGCTAAACGCGGTTCGAGGGGCAGTTGAGCGCTCTGTTTACCCAGCGGGGTCAACATACCGGCACTATCTACTAAGCGAAGCTGCTGCAACAGCGCTTGGGCACTTTTCCATGCTCCTTCAGGTGGCTGTGTCACCCATGAAAGCTCACTCGGCGAGTGCACACCCCATAGCGCTAGCTCTAGCGCTAATTTAGATAAATCAGCCTGCAACATCTCAGGCTCACCATAAGCGACCAGCGGCTGCTCAGCTGACCATAAGCGGTAACAAACGCCAGGCTGCTGCCTACCCGCTCGGCCACGTCGCTGGTCAGCACTCGCTCTATTCACCCGCCGAGTCATGAGACGCGTAAGCCCAGTGCGAGGGTTAAATAGCGGCACTCGTTCTAAGCCAGCATCAATCACGCTATTGACGCCATCGACGGTAACGCTGGATTCCGCAATGGCGGTTGAAACGATGACACGTTGCCGTGTTGTAAGAGGCCGCAATGCCGCTTGCTGGGCGTCGAGCGGCATGCTTCCATGAAGCGCACGAATCTCAACATCCATACTGCTACTTTCTAGGGCCTGCACAAGCTGGGAAATTTCTGCGATACCGGGCAGTATTACCAGCACATCTCGGCTACCCTCTCGCTTCAGTGCCTCCTTGGTGACTCGCAAGGCAGCCCTATCTAATGATTCATGAGCCTCCACAGGACAGTAGCGCGTTTCCACTGAAAATTCGCGGCCACTACTCTCAATAACGGGGGTGTCACTACCTAACACACCTTTTAAAGCAGCGACATCCAATGTGGCAGACATCACCATTAGCCGAAGATCATCACGGATGCTCTCTTGTACATCCAGTGCTAACGCAAGTCCTAGGTCTGCTTCAATGCTTCGCTCATGAAACTCATCGAAAATAATGCCCGCCACCCCTTCCAATAAAGGATCGTCTTGCAGTATTCGGGTAAGCACGCCTTGGGTGACCACTTCCAGCCGGGTATTGGGGCCTACATTGCTATCGCCCCGCATCCGGTAGCCTACCGTTTCACCTACCTGTTCGTTGAGCTGTGACGCCATAAAGGTGGCTGCCAAGCGAGCGGCGACACGACGCGGTTCTACCAGTAAGAGACGCTGACCTTGCGCCCAGGCGCTGGAGAGTAACATTAGCGGGACACGGGTTGTTTTACCGGCACCTGGTTGAGCCACCAAAATAAGCCGAGTGTGTTCGGCTAGCATGGTTTGAATGGAGCTTAGATGTTGTTCAATGGGAAGCGATATGGTCATGAATCAGTGCGAGGTTGCATTTGAGGAAGTAATACCGCATCCCTTCAGGATAACGTGCTCAAGGAACTGACAAATGGAAGCCAAGTCAGCCTCACTCAGCGCTTCTTCCCCAAGAATGCCGGTCACTTGAGCGCTATATTCCGTGTAGTGCTGAGTGGCCGACCAAATTAGAAAGATCAGCCAACGTGGATCAACATCGTCCATTTTACCCTGCTGGGACCACTGACGAATAATCACTGCGCGGGAGGCTACCCACTCCTTTAGTTCGCCGGCGAGATACTCTTTTAAGAAAGGTGCCCCCGCCAATATCTCTGCGGCAAACAGTTTGGACCCCTCAGGGTAACGCTGCCCAAGCATCATTTTGGTGCGAATAAAATCACTGAGTACCTGCCCTGGGTCGCTATCCTCAGTAATATCCTCTAGTACCGCATTCCAGCGATTCATCATCCGATTTAGCAGTCGTACATACAGCGCCTGCTTGCTCCCCATATAATAAAGAATATTGGCTTTTGGCAGCTTAGCTTGGTCTGCAATCGCCTGCAGGCTAGCACCACGATAACCATGTTGTGAAAACACCTGCTCTGCAGCGCTTAATATGGTCTGTTCAATACGGTCCCTGCTGGCATTTTCTTGGTTCGCGGTATCAGCCGTCATTCAGTAAGCTCCTTTAATAAACCTTGCAGTGTAATCGCGAGAAATGTCTACCAAGCGTGCGTGTCGCATCACTGTGCATTTCGCAGTGCGATGCGCACTAATAGTGCATGCCACATCTCATATAACAAAGTCTTGCAAGATTTGCATTTTTGTCCCAAGCTCAACATTGTTGACCGATCGGTCAAAACAATCATAACGGAGTTTGGCATGGCAACAATTGAGTTTTTGCTCAATGGCACCCCGACCCGGTGTCATGTGCCCTCTGACACAAGCATTCTAACGCTGCTACGCGACTATTTGGGGATGACTGGCACGAAAGAGGGCTGTGCATCGGGTGACTGCGGCGCATGTACCGTCGCCATTAAAAGCGATACAGCGCCTCATTTTGTAAGCCTGAATGCGTGTATTACACCCGCTCACCAGTTACATGGCCAGCACTTGCTAACCGTAGAGGGCTTGGCCACTGACGAAGAACTTCACCCGGCACAGCGTGCCATGGTGGAGTGCCATGGCAGCCAGTGCGGCTTCTGCACGCCCGGCATCGTAATGTCGCTATTTACGCTACATTCACAACAGCAACAGCGGCCAGCACCCCTTACGCCAGAGCGGCTTGAAGCAGCACTGGGCGGCAACTTGTGCCGTTGTACCGGATATCGGCCTATTCGTGACGCAGCGCTAAGCATGCAGGAGTCTTCTTGGAAAGCACCGCAATGGATTGATGCCAGCCAACCCGCTCATACTCCACTTACCGCTCCTCAATCTGCGGAAGCCAACACGGACCTTTTTGCTCAGCCCACGACACTGAGTCAACTAACTGAACTACGCCGACACTATCCATCTGCACGCCTTGTTGCCGGTGCCACCGATCTGTGGCTGGAAAATACGCAGCGCCTGGCGTTGCTTAATCAACTTATTGATGTCACACGGGTTGATGAGCTACGCCATATTGAAGAAGCCATCTTTGATGAGCAGCCAGGCTGGTGGGTAGGCGCAGGCGTCACCTATTCACAGCTCGAACCACTGCTAGAAACCCACTATCCCGCCTTTGCACATCTACTTCATCGGCTCGGCTCACAGCAGGTGCGTAACCGCGGCACACTGGGTGGCAATATTGCCAACGCATCGCCCATTGGCGACACCCCGCCCGTACTGCTGGCGCTCAATGCCTGGGTAGAACTGGCTAACCAGGATGGCAGTCGCGCGCTGCCGCTGAGCGACTTCTTCCTGGATTATAAAAAAACGGCGCTGGCAGCGGATGAAGTCGTGAGTCGAATATTTATTCCACAATTGGCGGACGACGCCGTCCTGAAAGTATGGAAACTCTCCAAACGGCGTGAAGACGACATCTCTGCCGTACTAGGAGCCTTCCATTATCGTATCGACGATGGCGTTATGCAGGATGTTCGTATCGCCTTTGGCGGCATGGCGGCCATCCCTAAGCGAGCGCTACAAACAGAGGCAGCGTTAACAGGGCAGCCTATCGCGAAAGAGAGCTTTCAAGCGGCACAGCGGGCGTTATCGGAAGAGTTTCATCCCATGAGCGATGTGCGCGGTACACAACACTATCGTCATCAGGTGGCAGCCAACCTGCTCGAACGCCTTTATCTATCGCTCTCAGTACCTAATCAAGAGGTGATGCTCCATGCGTACGCTCACTAAGCTTGATGGCGACAGCAGCCGCGCTCGCCGCGAGCTGCATGACCATATCCAAGGTTCTGGTCCACTGGCTCGCCATACGGTGGATAGCCACGGGCAACGGCAAGCCGGTGCTTCCAGCTTCCATGAAAGCGCAGAGAAACATGTCACCGGTAAAGCAACCTATATTGATGACATTAAAACACCCCAAGATGCCCTGTACGTGGCGCTCGGCCTTTCACCTGTCGCTCACGGCACGCTAACGAAACTGGAACTTGATGCTGTAAGACAGGCGCCTGGCGTTGTCGACGTGATCACTCTCCATGATGTACCAGGACACACAGATATTGGGCCGGTGTTCCCCGGCGACCCTATTTTTGTCGACCAGGACATCAGTTACGCGGGACAATGCCTATTTGCGGTGGCTGCCACCTCTTTACAGGCAGCTCGCCAAGCCGTGAAGCTGGCCACACTGCATATCGACGAACAGCCGGCTAGCCTAGATCCTGTGGCCGCTGCTGGACGTCAAGAGGTTGTGCGCCCAACCCACGTGCAGGAGCGGGGCGACTGGCAAACTACCTTACAGCAAGCCGAACAAACTATAGAAGGCGAGCTATTTATCGGTGGGCAGGAGCACTTCTATCTCGAGGGCCAAGCGTGCATTGTGGTGCCTACGGAGGATGAAGGGGTGATGGTTCATACCTCTAACCAGCACCCCAGTGAGACCCAAAAATTGGTGGCGGAAGTGCTCGGTATTCCTTTTCATGCGGTCACTGTAGAAGTGCGCCGTATGGGCGGCGGCTTTGGCGGTAAAGAGACACAAGCATCGCCCTGGGCCTGCATTGCCGCCATTATTGCTCGGCGTACCGGTAAAGCCACGCGACTTCGCCTGCCACGCAGTGAAGATATGCGTGCCACTGGAAAACGCCATCCTTTCCATAACCGCTATCAATTAGCGATTGATGCCCAAGGCGTTATCAAAGGCGGCGATATTACCGTTATTGGTGACTGCGGCTATTCACCAGATCTCTCTGATGCCATCGTGGACCGCGCGATGTTCCACGCGGATAACGCTTACTCATTGGGAGATGCCCGCGTCACCGGCCACCGCGCTAAAACCCATACGGCGTCAAATACCGCCTTTCGTGGTTTTGGTGGCCCTCAGGGCATGATGATCATTGAAGCGGCGATGGATGATATTGCCCGCCGCGTTGGTGAAGATCCTTTAACGATTCGTAAGCGCAACTTTTACCGGGAGGGGCGAGATACCACCCACTATGGTCAGCAGGTTGACCAAAAGCAGCTTCTGCACACGCTGGTTGACACCCTGGAAACGAGCAGCGACTACTGGGCACGCCGACAACACATTCGGGACTACAACGCGGCAAGCCCTGTTATTAAAAAAGGGCTCGCACTGACTCCTGTCAAGTTCGGTATCTCTTTCACCGCCCAGCATCTTAATCAAGCAGGGGCACTGCTGCATGTCTATACCGATGGCAGCATCATGATTAACCACGGCGGCACAGAAATGGGCCAGGGGCTGCACACAAAAATCTGCCAAGTGGTTGCCCGAGAGCTTGGACTAGACCTAGATAGCGTGCGGATCAGCGCTACCCGCACAGATAAGGTGCCTAATACCTCACCCACCGCCGCATCCAGCGGTGCTGACCTAAACGGTATGGCAGCACGAGACGCCGCAAGCAAGCTTCGGGAGCGGTTGTTTGAGTTTGCAGCGGGGCATTTTGAGGGCGGGTTAGATAGAGAAGGCATGAGGCTAGAGCATGGCATGCTCATCGCTGGCATTGGCGAAAGTGAGCGTCGAATTCCTTGGGGCGAACTCGTTCAAACCGCCTATTTGAACCGTGTCTCTCTTTCTGAGAAAGGCTTTTATGCCACGCCGTTAATCCATTACAACCGGGCTACAGGCCAAGGCCGCCCTTTTTATTATTACGCTTTCGGCGCGGCAGTGGCTGAAGTGAGTGTAGATACACTCAGCGGGGAGTATTTGGTTGACCGTGTTGACGTACTACACGATGTAGGCAACTCACTGAACCCTGCTATTGATATTGGCCAAGTAGAGGGTGGGTTTATTCAAGGCATGGGCTGGCTGACCAGCGAAGAGCTGAAGTGGAACGCCAAGGGAGTGCTCGTCAGCGATGGGCCAGCCACTTATAAAATCCCTACCTATGGCGACTTACCGAAAGTATTCAATGTCGATCTGTTGGAGGGGCACCCAAACTCTATGGCAAGTCTTTACCGTTCCAAAGCGGTGGGAGAACCGCCCTTTATGTTAGGTATATGCGTGTGGTCTGCGCTTCGGGATGCACTAGCAAGCCTAGCGGATTATCGCGTCTCCCCTCACCTGGACACGCCAGCTACACCTGAAAGAGTCATGCTGACAGCCAATGCCATTAGGAATAAAGCGTTATGACGCAAGCGCCCGAAGCATGGCACGCTGCGCTGAACCGCCTGCAGCTCAGCGGTACTCCTCACGTGCTGGCAACTCAGGTGACCAGCGCGGGCTCGACTCCTCGTGAGCCGGGCGCGCGAATGGTGATCACCGCTGATACTATTTTCGATACGCTGGGAGGAGGAACATTTGAGTGGCAAACCATCAGCGCCGCCCGAGACTTCTTGCAACAAGGCAGCGCTGGCTTTCATTTAGAGGCTTTCTCGCTGGGTGGGCGCAGCGGCCAGTGCTGCGGCGGCTTTGTTAACGTACTACTGGAAGTATTTCCCGGCGTTTCCAGTCACATTGCGCTCTTTGGGGCCGGTCACGTGGGTTGCGAGATCGTTAAACTCAGCGCTCCTTTGCCCTGGCACCTTGATTGGTACGATAGCCGTACCGATATATTTGACGAACAAGATGACCAGCAGCCTCGGCTTAGCTGTCACACACTAACAAGCCCCCAAGAGAGCGTTTTAGCACTTCCACCACATTGCCATGTCCTGGTACTCACTCATAACCATGACGAGGACTACGCACTGATAGCAGCGCTACTTAGACGCGCTGACATAGCCTCTATCGGGCTGATTGGTTCTGATAGCAAATGGACTAGCTTTCAAAGTCGTTTGAAACGCGATGGTTATAAGCCAGAAGAAATACAGCGTGTGCGCTGCCCTGTTGGCGCTGTTCATGGCACCAAACTCAGTAATAAAACGCCCTACGCGATTGCTATGACAGTGGTCACTGAGCTTTTATGGCTTACTGATAAACCCACTGCCCACCAAACCCGAGGGCTTGAGCCTGACGCACTGCGCTCTCTATTTCACGATACTGCGACAAACCCGAGTTAATATGACTTCTACTGATACGTTTATCCGTGCGGAGCTAGTTAGCTTTGCCCGCGACCCAGGCGACGGCAACTTGCCTCAACCGGGCAGTCTTAAGCACTACGGCGACGGTCTTTTATGGCTTAAAGAGGGCCATATCCAAGCGATTGGGCACTATGCCGACCTCATTGACCAGCTACCTCCAAATAGCCAAGTGCTCGATTATCGCGGCAGACTGATTATGCCTGGGTTTATTGATACCCATGTGCACTACGTTCAGCTTGATATCATGGCCTCCTACGGGCGTCAGCTGCTGGACTGGTTGAATGACTATACCTTTCCTGAGGAGTGTCGGTTTGCCAGCCACGCCCATGCAGAGGCACTTTCTAACGCCTTTCTAGACGAAATGCTCCGTGCAGGCACAACGACAGCCCAAGTGTTCGGCTCGAGCCACCCAGGCTCGGTAGATGCCTTCTTCACGGCTTGCCAAAAACGCCAGCTGCGTATGCTGGTAGGAAAAGTCTTGATGGATCGCAACGCGCCTGATGCGCTGATGGACGGCTCGACGGGAATCACCGATACAGAGCGTTTGATTGAAGACTGGCACGGCAAGCAGCGTCTTGGTTACAGCGTCACGCCACGGTTTGCGCCGACATCTACCAAGACACAGATGGATGCTGCTGGTGCCCTGCTTCGCAATGACCCTACTCTGTGGTTACAAACTCACTTGGCTGAAAACAGTGGGGAGTTAGACTGGGTCGCCGAACTCTTCCCAGGCAGCAGGGACTACCTCTCTGTTTATGAAGAAGCTGGCCTAGTAGGACCACGCAGCACTTTTGCCCATGGCATCCACCTTGATAACGGAATGCGCAAGCGTTTGGCCGAGCGAGGCGCTAATATTGCCTTTTGCCCTAGCTCAAACCTTTTTCTGGGCAGCGGACTCTTTGATCGAGAAGCGGCGAAAGAGACTGGGATGGCATTTACCTATGCCAGTGACATTGGCGCAGGTACGAACCTATCAGGCTTTGGCACCTTGAAAAGTGCCTATCAGGTTGGTCAACTACGCGGGCAGCCGCTTACCGCTTGGCAAGGCTTCTACGGATTAACCCACGGTAATGCAAAGGCACTCTCGCTGAACAGTCAGGTTGGCCAGCTTGCCCCCTCCTATGAAGCAGATTTTGTGGTTATTGATCCTCATGCTACATCGCTCCTTGAGCGCCGCATCCAGCACTGCAACACGCTTGGCGAGCGTTTATTTGCACTGATGATGCTTGCTGACGACCGCGCCATTTATGAAACCTGGGCGGGTGGCATTTGCCAACACCGCAGGGATTAACCTCAGCCATTGCTACACAGCCATAAAAGCCGCTCATAAAGAGCGGCTTTTATGGATTATTCCGCGTCTTAGCATGCCCACATCGAGTAGGAAGGGGAGTCGCCTCCCCTGTCCTCTCACACCACCGGGCATACGGTTCCGTACCACGGCGGTTCATGAACAACGTTTGAGCCATCTTACCGTATCCAGTATCGATATCAGGCCCTGA